>JAIFNC010000074.1 GCA_020047935.1 Bacteroidota bacterium | reverse complement strand
TCTTTGCTTCGCATATAAATTCGAACCGGCACGCCCGAAAAATTGAAATTTTCGCGCAATTTATTCTCTAAATAACGTCGGTAGGGGTCTTTTACGTATTGCGGCAGGTTACAAAAAAACGCAAACGACGGAATAGGCGTTGGCAATTGAGTTACGTATTTGATTTTAATTAACTTACCTTTATTGGTCGGTGGGCCGTATGCTTCAATGGCTGCCAACATAACTTCGTTTAGTTTCGAAGTCGAAATTTTTTGTTGCGAATTTTTATACACATCAATAGCCACATCGAGCGCTTTAAAAATACGCTGTTTGGTTAGTGCCGAAATAAAAATGATAGGTACATCAACAAACGGCGCAATTCGGTGATGGATGGCTTCGGTAAATTCGGTGGTTGATTGGGTGTCTTTTTCAACCAAATCCCATTTATTTACCAAAATAACTACGCCTTTTCCGTTGCGTTCGGCCAAGCCGAAAATATTTAGGTCTTGTCCTTCAATTCCTTGGGTTGCATCAATCATTATCATACAAACATCGGAGCTTTCAATAGCACGAATTGAGCGCATAACCGAATAGAATTCAATATTGTCGGTTACTTTGCCTTTTTTACGAATACCGGCCGTATCAACCAAAATAAAATCGTGCCCAAATTTGTTGTATCTGGTGTGCAAACTGTCGCGTGTGGTGCCGGCAATTGGCGTTACAATGTTTCGCTCTTGCTCGGTTAGTGCATTAATAAACGACGATTTGCCCACATTCGGTCTGCCAACAATAGCAATTTTAGGTATGTTTAATTCTTCATGGTCGTCTTCTTTTTCGAACAAACCAACCAATTCGTCCAACAGGTCGCCGGTACCGCTGCCGCTCATCGATGAAATAAGGTGCAATTCTCCCAGGCCCAACGAATAAAATTCAATTGCATCGTGTTGTCGGATGTTATTATCCACTTTGTTAACCACCGTAAGTACTTTTTTCTTGCTTTTGCGCAAAAGTTTGGCAACAGCCATATCCATGTCGGTTACACCGTTTTCAACATCAACCAAAAATATAATTACATCGGCTTCGTCAATAGCCAATACTACTTGTTTTCTAATTTCGGTTTCGAACGAGTCGTCGGAATTAATTACATAACCACCGGTATCAATTACCGAAAAAGTTCTGCCGTTCCAAATCGACGAGCCGTAATTGCGGTCGCGAGTTACGCCGGCTGTTTCGTCTACAATAGCGGTTTTACTTTCAATCAATCGGTTAAACAAGGTCGATTTACCTACGTTTGGTCTTCCTACAATGGCAACAATATTGGGCATAATGCTTTTAATTTACTTAGTTTGTTCCGGAATTTGCATTCCTTCGATTTTTTAAAATTGTGGTTCGTTATTTCGAACTATAAAATTACTGTTTTTTGTTGAAAATTTAGCCGGCAGGCAACAAAATTAAATGTTGTTGTAGCCGAATTTATCGAGTGCTTCGCGTTTGTCGCGCCAGTCTTTGCTTACTTTTACATGAAGTTCCAAGTGTACTTTTTTCTCGAAAAATGCTTCAATATCAATACGCGACTGAATACCTACTTGTTTTAATGCGCCGCCTTTGTGCCCTATAATAATGCCTTTTTGCGAGTCGCGTTCAACATAAATAATGGCACGAATGCGAATAATGGCTTCTTCTTCCTTAAATTCGTCAATTTCAACTTCGGTTGAATAAGGAACTTCTTTTTTGTAGTTTATCAGAATTTTTTCGCGAATTATTTCCGAAACAAAAAAACGTTCCGATTTGTCGGTAAGTTCTTCTTTGTCGAAATAAGCAGGCGATTCGGGCAGCAGTTCAATAATTTTATTGAACAGCGCATCGATACCAAATTTTTCCTGAGCCGAAAGCGGCAGAATAAAAGCTTTTGGCAGTTCGGTTTGCCAATGTTGGCTAAGTTCGGTTACTTTTTCTTGGCTCGAAAGGTCTATTTTATTCAAAATAAGAATAACCGGAATTTCGAGTTGTTTTACTTTGTACAAAAAATCGGCGTTTTTGTCCGATGTTTCGTACACATCGGTTACATAAAGCAATACATCGGCATCAACCAGCGCCGAGCCTGCAAAACGCAGCATCGATTCTTGCAATTTGTAGTTTGGTTTGAGTACTCCGGGCGTGTCGGAATATACAATCTGAAAATCGTCGCCGCTAACAATGCCCATAATTCGGTGGCGTGTTGTTTGCGATTTCGAAGTGATAATGGATAGTTTTTCGCCTACCAATGTGTTCATTAAGGTCGATTTACCTACATTTGGGTTACCGACAATGTTTACAAAACCTGCTTTGTGCATTGAGAACAAAATTCAAATAATTATATAAAATGAAACCCAAAAGCCGCAGCCGTTTGTGTACAACCGGCGTTCGGCTTTAAGGTTTCGTGTTTTAGGAAAAATTATAGCGGTTTGCTCTATTAAAGCAGCGTTATAACCTTTTCGTATGCAATTATTAAAAGAAATGCTTAGCTAAAGCGTTTCATTTTAAGTGAGTTAATTTCTTTTTCTTCCAAAAAGCGCCAGTGTCCTCGGCGTACATTCTTTTTGGTTAATCCGGCAAAAACCACACGGTCGAGTTTACGAATTTTGTAGCCCATAAATTCGAGCATACGGCGCACAATTCTATTGCGTCCGGAATGAATTTCAACACCAATTTCCGTTCGGTCTTCCGAGTCGGGAATATAGTGCGCAGCATCGGCAGAAATAAAACCGTCTTCCAAGTCAAAACCTTCAACCAAACGTGATAAGTCGGCTTTGGTTACCGGTTTATCGAGGGTAACTTGGTATACTTTTTTAACCCGGTATTTTGGGTGCATCAGTTGTTCGGCAAGTTCTCCGTCGTTGGTAAGCAAAAGTACGCCGGTGGTTCCTTTATCTAACCTGCCTATTGGGTACAGTCTTTCGTCGCAAGCACCTGCAACTAAATCCATTACAGTTCGCTCGGCGTGTGGGTCTTCAACGGTTGTTACCACATCTTTTGGTTTATTTACCAAAATATACACTTTGCTCTCGGTTCGCAAAATTTTGCCTTTGTACTTAATTATGTCTTTGCGAGTTACTTTGAAACCAAGTTCTTTAATAACTTTGTCGTTTACCGTAATATCGCCTTTTTCAATTAATTCGTCGGCTTCGCGTCGCGAGCAAACACCGGCATTGGCTATATATTTATTCAAACGAATAAAATCGTTGGTTGCCACCGGTTTTTCTTTTTTTACTAATTTTTTAATGATTGCAGTTGGTTCGTCGAACGAGCTAAATTCGTCGTGGTATTTCTTTGAACTCTTTCTGCTTTCGGAGTTGTCTTCTCGACGCCTGTTATCTTGCCTTGAATTGCGTCCGGAATCAGTTCTTCCCATTACATTAGATTTTGTTAACTCTGGTTTTCGCTTTTTTGTAATTTTCAAAATGCTATATTTAGTTGTATTAGCAGTTTGCAAAGATAGATAGTTTTTTTTGATTCAGCAATAAAGTTTGTTCGTTTGATTGCTTATTCAAATTTATTTCAATTTTGGGTGCAGTACCCATGCCTTATTTTTAAACCAATTTAATATGGGTTGTTAATAAGCAATTTGAGCTGCATTCAGTAGGTTTGTTTTTTCAAATTATGGGTGTTATTTTTTATTTATATGCTAAAAACTGCAAAATTGTTTCGAATTAAATGTACTAATTTTAATAAGAGCACAAAAAATATGCCTTCAACAAAAAAAAAAATGCTTAAAACTACCGGCTTAAGTAATTGGTTTGTACTTTTGCGACCTAAAACACAATTTCAATTAAACTATTAAAAATACTTTTACCATGGGACGAGCATTTGAATACAGAAGGGCTTCAAAAGAAAAACGTTGGGATAAAATGTCGAAAATTTTTCCTAAACTTTCCAAAGCCATAACCATTGCGGCAAAGGAAGGCGGCAGCGACCCCGCTATGAACAGTAAACTTCGTTTGGCTATTCAGAATGCCAAAGCCGAAAACATGCCTAAAGATAATATTGACGCTGCTATTAAACGTGCTGCAGGCAAAGATGCCGAAACAATTCTGGAAATAAGTTACGAAGGCAAAGGCCCGCACGGAGTATTGGTATATATTGATGCAGCTACCGACAACCCAATACGCACCGTAGCCAATGTTAAAGCTTATTTTAGCAAAGCACACGGACAATTGGTACCTGCAGGGCAATTGGATTTTATGTTCTCGCGCAAGGTGGAAATTCAGTTTGAAGCCAACCCTAAAATTGATTTGGACGAGCTTGAACTGGAAATGATTGATGCCGGCTTGGAAAACTTTGAAGTGCATGAAGATACGGTGTATGCGTATGGCGATTATACCAATTTTGGTACCCTAACCGCAGCTTTTGAAGAACGCAATATTGAATTGAAAAAATCGGGCTTGGTTCGTTTGCCAAACACACCGGTTGAATTTACCGATGAGCAAATGGTGGATATTGAAAAAATGCTCGACCGTATGGAAGACGACGAAGATGTGCAAGCGGTGTATACCAACATTGCTTAATTAAACGATTTTTCCGTCGGGCTACCGAAAGTTGCCACGAATGCACGAATATTTCCGTCAGACCGCTCCAAGCGGTCAGACGGATTTTGTTCAAATATCGGTCTGACCGGCGTAACCGATCTTACCGAGTACATCGCTTCAATTCTATACTTGTTCTAAAAACCGTTTCAACCGGTTTAATCTGTCTTTGTATATTTCAATTCGAATTATTTTATACCCGGCATAATATTGCAAGGTCGTTGTTTTCGCTATAGCCCGACATTACCGTGGTTTTTGTTGAATCCGAAGCCATTACATCCGATTTGCTGACTGAAACATCTTTTATAACCTCAATTTCTTTTTGCATAGGTGCCAAGGCAAAAACTTCGGTTCCTATAATTAAAAACAATGTGTCGATTATTGCAAAGCTGTTTTGCCTTAGGCACAACAAATCGTAAATTTTATACGAAACATCATTGTTTGCTTTAATTTCTTTAACTATTGCTTGTTTTAAGACAAGCAAAGGTGAGTTATATTTTATGTCGAAGTATTCGCTTTCAATGGTAATTTTTTTCGACTTGCTTACTAAGTCTTGTTCAATATCAAATTCTCTTGAATTGGATTTAGTTACCACCTTTGTAGCAATAAAGGCGGTTAAACAGCCTTGTGATATTAAAGCTAAAATAAGTACAACAAAAATCAGTTTGAAACGATACCAAAATAAGGATAATAATTATCCATTCCAAGGTGCTGGCATTGCGGTGCTGTAGCAGGTCTTTAAAAAGGTCGAGGTTTTCTTTAATCAAATTTAAGTCTTCCTGAATATTTTTGTTTCGTATATGCAAATCGAATGCTTTTTTCATTCCCAAATCAATCCGGCTCAGGTATTCGTTTTCCCAAGCTTCGGGCGGCGAATTGAAAATGTAAATGTTTTCGGCTATTCGGCTTTTTAAATTAATGGTTTTGCCAATGTAACGTTTGAGCTTTCTGCCCGAAATGGTTAAACTGCCGGTTTTTTCGAGCAATCCGGTAAATTTTTTCGTATCGTTAAGCAGGTTTTCGGCATTTTTTGCGTAATAATCAACAGCTACCGATTGTGCCACGTTTAGCATAATTATTTTAACCACATGGTCGTCGAATTGCGTTAGCGCTATTTGGGCATGCCCAATGCGGTCGGCTTTGGCATTGGTTTCAATAATAAACTCTTCGCGCAGTCGGTTTTCGAGCGGATTTTCGCAATATTCTTTCAAAAAACTGATAAATTGGCTCATTTCGGTATCGGAATAACCTAAAAATGCTACAGCACCGTATTTTACAATATAAATGTATCGGCTGTTGGGAGTGCCGTAGAACAGTTCGTCGGCATCAAATGAAAGCAATTCGCCCGTGTAGTTGTCTTTAAATGCTTTGGTGTCAATAGTATCGGAAATTTGAAATGCTATAGTTTTCAGCATGGTTTTTTGTTTGAAGTGAAGTTTGTTTTGGTTATAAATGTAACGAAATTTATCCATAAATCGTATGATTTTGCATTGCTCAATTATTTCGTACTTTTGTTTTAAAATTATTTCTACCATGAAGAGCCTATTATTCCTATTGTCTTTGGTATTTTTGGCAGCGGCATGTAATTCCGACAAGCGCCCTGTACGCTCGGTTTCCGACTATAAACGAGTTTCGCAAGATTTTAATGCCGATTCGGCTTATTTATATACCGAACGGCAAACGGCTTTTGGACCGCGTGTTCCGAATACCGAGCCTCATGTAGCATGCAAAAATTATTTAGTTGAAAAACTTAGCCAATTTGGTGCCGAAGTAAGCGTTCAACCTGCTAAAGTGGTTAAATTCAACGGCGATACGCTTTCTATTTTCAATATAATAGCCTCGGTAAACCCAAATGCCGATACAGCAATTTTGCTTATGGCACACTGGGACACGCGCTTTATGGCCGATATGTGCAGCATCGATTCGTTAAAAAGCAAGCCAATTGCGGGCGCCAACGATGGTGCCGGTTCAACCGCCATTCTGCTCGAAATTATACGCCAAATGCAATTAGTTCCGCCCACTATTCGGGTCGATGTGGTGCTGTTTGATGCCGAAGACCAAGGTGAACCCAATTCGCACCGCTTGGAAACTTGGTGCTTGGGCTCCGATTATTGGTCGAAAAACCCGCACAAACCAAATTATAAAGCCGATTTGGGCATATTGCTCGATATGGTGAGCGGACACAACGCTTTTTTTACCCGCGAAAGCAATTCGATGCATTTTGCACCCAATGTAATGAACGAAATTTGGTATTTGGCCGAACGATTGGGCTATAACGAAAGTTTTTCGTTTCAAGAAACGCATTTTGTGGGTATCGATGACCATGTACCGGTAAACATAAACCTTAAAATACCATCTGCGGCCATAATTCAGTACAGCGAAGAGCGCAAATCTTTTGCCGAATATTGGCACACGCACAACGACCATATGGATGCCGTAAGCAAAGAAAGTTTGGCGAAGGTAGGGCAAGTGTTGCTCGAATTAATTTACACTTATAAACGCGGTGCAGGCACTGAAACCGAAACACACAGAATTAATTAGTCTGCTTATTAATTCATTTCGTTAAACTTTTACTGGGTTTATTATTCCCTTAACCGTTTGTGAAGGTAAGTTGAATGGATTTGAATTTTTCGTTCAAAAAAAATAAAAATAGAACAATGAAACGACCGCCACAAATACCACTAAACCAATTTCAGTTAGCTATATTGCTTAATGACGATGAAAAACAATTTTACAATGCCGTACTTGCCGAAAACGTATTTTGCCGAAGTTGCGCCGGCAGTGTAGCCAAAGGAGTTACGGTTACCGAGATACACCTTACCGACCTGAACGACTTGCTCGTTCGCGGCAATTGCAAGGTATGCAAAGGCTTGGTAGCCCGTACATTTGAGTTTGGCGATAAAAAAGCATTTTATGATAGAGCTATGAAATTTAGAAAGGATATAAGTTGAAACCCACGGTTTAATTGGTGTGAAATGGAAAGGAATATTGAAAGAATAACTCAAAACCGGAGTTTTTTAGTGTAAATTTGCATGGTTTAAATATATACATGATTTGTGCATTTTTTTTAATTATGATTTTAAACTTACTTAAGCCAAATTTAAAGAAGAGAAATGCGCTATGCGCTTTGAAATGTTTGAATTATATTTACCGTTTTTGATATATAATTCTATACAAAACAAAACAGACGTAATAACTACTGAAGACTTAAATAAGCGAATTATTCAATTAGAGACAGAAAATGAATTGTTGAAAATTTCGATTCAAAATTCGTTTACAAATAGTGTAAATACCCAATTTCATATTGCTGTCGATTTTATGCCGGTACCTATAGGCTTAACTGTTGGTGAAAAAATTGCATTTGTAAATGCTTGGTTTATTTAAACATACGAATATGCCATTAATGATGTGCCAACAAAGGAGGTTTTTATGGAAAAAGCATTTCCGGATGTAGCTTATAGAAATAACGTGCAGCAAATTTGGGACGAATATAAACTTTAGCTTTTCAAAACGGCAATGTTTCCGAAATTTAGAATGACTTGTAAAAAAGGTGAAGTAAAATGGGTTCGCTTTACAGCACGATTATATGGAAGTCAGGTGATTACTACTTTTGAGGATATAACTAAGCGTAAAGAAAATTTAGAACTGCTTAATAAATTGCAGACAGCAAAAGAATATGCGAAATTTTCATTGAATAACCGATTCCACCGAAATTATTGAATATGCCAACCCTTATTTTACCGAAAAATCGGAATGTTTTCCCGAAGAATATCTGGGACAAAGACCCAATATGCTGAAATCGGGTATGATGTACGACAGTGTTTATATGCAGCTTTGGGAAACAATTACTAAAGGAAAAGCATGGAAGGGCGAGTTATGCAACAAGAAAAAAAACGGTGAATTTTATTGGGAAAATACCATTATTTCGCCGGTTTATAATCGAAATTTCAAAATTACTCAATGTAAGTATACGAATTGATATAACCGGGCAAAAAACAGCCGAGCAAAAACTTGCAGGAGCAGTACTT
>JAIFNC010000058.1:4956-7715 GCA_020047935.1 Bacteroidota bacterium | reverse complement strand
ATTCTAAATTAAAAAACGAAATTTGTTTTTAATAGGCGCTGCAAAGCAATAAATGTATATTTGCAGCTTGAATTTAATGCTAAAAAAACGAGTTGTAAACCAAGTGAATTTACACAATTAGTAATACATATAACAACCTTCATAATGAAAAAAATAGGTATTTTTTATGCACCCGAAAAGGGAAGCACCGAAAAAGTAGCAAAGCTGATTCAAAGTAAGTTAGGTGCCAATGTTGCCGATTTAATTTTGGTAGACAGTGCAACTTCAGCCGAAAATTTTAAAAACTACGAATCGCTTATTTTTGCAATTTCAACCGTAGGACGCGATACCTGGGATTCGAAGTACGGTAAAATTGGTTGGGATTTGTTTATTCCAAAAATTAGCGCGCATAATTTTAACCAACAAAAAATTGGTATTGTGGGCCTGGGCAACCATATTATGTATGCCGACACGTTTGTTGACAGTATGGGAGTTTTGGCCGAAATTGTAATGGAATGCGATGGCGATATTGTTGGTAGAGTTCCTGCTGATAAGTACGATTTTAACGACTCGCAAGCTTTGTATGCCGACGAGTTTATTGGTTTGCCAATTGATGAAGACAATGATAGTGAACTAACCGAAAAACGTTTAATTCATTGGTTAGAAGTAATTAAACCTGAAATGGGTTTCTAAAATTGATTAATAAATCCATAAATTACTCATAACTTGCTTTAAGCAGGGTATGAGTTTTTTTTTGAACTTTTTTAATCGGTAGGTAGTGCATCAAAATTTCGGTTTTGCCAATTTAAAGCGTAACTTTGCTTCTAAATCTTAAAATAAATTTAGCAAGCAATGAAAAGGCAAATATTCTTTATGGTATTTATATTCTCGTTTATAATGGTTGGCACATTTATCTTTATGGCAATGAAGCAAACGGGCACCGAAAATACTAAGCAGAACGAAGCATTAAAAGAAAGTATTCAAGAGAAGCAAGCTATTGAACAAATTAGCCAAAACGACCCGTATTGGTTTACCCCATACTATACTAACGAAGCTGAAATTGTTAAACATCAGTATTATATACTCAAATATAACGAGCAATTCGAACAGCCCGATTGGGTAGCCTACGAGCTAAAACAAGCACATTTGGTGAAAAATGCGAAGCGCGCCAACAATTTTAGAGCCGATAAAACAGTACTTACCGGTTCGGCAGTGCCCGACGATTATAACGGCTCCGGCTACGACCGCGGACATTTACTGCCGGCAGGCGATCGACCTTTTTCGGAAGAAGCGATGAGCGAAACCTTTTACATGTCGAATATGAGCCCTCAGGAGCCGGGTTTTAACCGAGGTATTTGGAAGGTATTGGAAGATGCCGTACGTACTTATGCCGAAAATATTGGTACAATGTACGTTGTAACCGGTCCGGTAAATAAGTTAGGAGTTAAGGAAATAGGCATGAATAAGGTAGATGTGCCTAACTATTATTATAAAGCGGTACTTTTTTACACCAATAATCAAACACAAGCTATTGGTTTTTTGCTGAAAAACGAATCGTCCGATTTACCGATTCAAAACTTTGTAATTACTATTGACAGTTTGGAAAAATTTACCGGCATTAATTTCTATCATAAACTCGACGATTCAATTGAAAACAACATGGAATCAAAGGTTGATACTAAGTTTTGGTTTAAATAAAGTGCAAATTTGATATAAATGAAATTTCAGCCTAAACTATTTTTAATACTGGTCGTTTTTAGTTCGAAAATTAGCTTCGGGCAAGATTTTTATACCGATTTATTGACCGATAAACCCGAACTTATTTCGGAATTTGTTTTGGAAGAAACTATTAAAACCATTCAATTGCACCCAACCGGTAAGCCGCTGGCGTATCCGGTTGTTTTTTTGAACGGTCAGGAAACGCTTACGCTAAGTTTCGACGAATTGGGAAACGTGCGCAACGATTTCAACCTAACCCTTATACATTGCGATGCAGATTGGCAACCTTCGGGGCTTTTTTACGACCAATACATCGATGGTTTTTCCGAAATTCCGATTACGAATGTAGCTCATTCATTCAACACAAACATCGATTATATCCATTATTCCTGTGATTTTCCGAACAACGACCTAAAAATTACCATGGCAGGAAATTATGTTTTGCTTGTATATAAGGATTTTGATAAAAACAAACCGGTATTTACAAAACGATTTATTGTGGTTGAACCGCTGGTTAAGATAGAATCGGAGGTAAAACGTTCGTCGTTGCCAACGGAAATGGATGAATTTCAGCAAGTGAATGCGGAAGTTTTCTTTGAAGGTTTAACTGTAAATAATGCAATTACCGATTTTAAACTGGTTGTATATCAAAATTTTAATCATAATTCGTACGTCATAATTAAGATGCCGGATTTTATCGGAAATTCTACACTTACCTACAGCCATAAAGAGCAGTTGCGCTTTCAGGGTATAAAAGAATTTCGATATTTTGATTGTAAAAGCACTCGTTTTAAAGCCGAAAGAATAAGTAATATTAACGTAAACGGAGATGAAATTGAATTTGAACTGATAACAGACGCGCCTCGCGAACGTTTTCCGTACCGATACGATGAAGATATTAACGGCAAATTTTCAATTCGAAAACAAGAAGCGTTCGAAAGCAGCAACGAAGCCGACTATGTAAAGGTTAAATTTACTTGGGATTATCCCGGAAGGTTCGAAACCGAAAACTTTTATATCGCAGGGGCATTCAATGGTTTTCAGGCACTTAATCCGATGGT
>JAIFNC010000058.1:0-4923 GCA_020047935.1 Bacteroidota bacterium | reverse complement strand
TCGTATGAAACCGAAAACGATTATTTGATTTTCTCGTATTTTCGAAAAAGGGGGCAGCGTTTTTACGTTCCGGTGGGGTACAGAATTGTTAATTCGATGAATAAATTTTAAATATTTAATTCGATGTGTGAATATATACTTTTTAGATTGGAAAATAAATTATAAATTTGTGTTTTAACAAACCGTATTCAAAACGTGCCAAAGCTATGCGATATACCGACCGATTTATACGTTTTTTTTCGAACAAATTACAAGGCAAATACGATTTAGTAATCGTTAACAAAATAGTTATCATTAGTTTAATAAATCTAATGTCGTTCTTAGTTTCCATTGCTTTAGTTGTTTTTCAATTGGTTTTTTATCCCGAAAATATTGATTACCTGATATTTATAGGTATTGCAGCAGTTTTGTTATTCAATTACATGTATGTGCTAAAAACCAAAAAATATTCTTTCGCGGCGTACCTTATTTTAATGATTTTAGCAACTTCTATTTTTTACTATTTGTTTAATGCCGTTAACCCGGCATCTATTTTAGCATGGATGCTTGTTTTTCCTTTTCTTGCAATAATACTGCTGCCACTGTTGTCGGGCTTTTATATTTCTATAATTTTTTATGCAATTACTTTAGCTGCAATGGTTATTGGCAAAGTATATTTTAAGGTAGCTTTTGGAATCGATGCAATGGTTAATTTCATTTTAGCGTACCCTGTACTTAGTGTTTTGTTTTATATTTATTTGTATATTAAAGAAACCGTAGGCAGCTATACCGAAAAAACCTTGCTCGATACGCAAAAAGCGTATAAAGAAAAGGACGATTTTTTATCGAAACTTTCTTACAACATACGGCAGCCGCTTTACAATATACTTGGTATTATCAGTTTATTGAATAAAACCGAGTTAAGCGATAAGCAGCAAGATTTTATAGACACTATACAAGCATCGGCAAGTAATTTGGCTCAGGCGGTTTCGAACATTAACGAAGTTCCGCAATTTAAAATTGGCTTGGGCAAAAACACTCCCATCAGTTTTAATCTGAATTTAACAATTAACAGTACCATAGAACTTTTTACAAGCCAAGCCATGGGAAGCGTTAAATTTAATTACAATCCCGACAATTCGGTACCGAGCCGAATTATTGGCAACCCGATACTTATAAAGCAATTATTTTTAAATTTAATTGAAAATTTAATTAAAAATAAGAGCGGCAGAACATTAACCATTGATATTTTGACCGGAATTGAAAGCCAAAATGACGATAAAGTAGTAATTGGCTTTGAAATTAAGAGCGATAAGCCGATAAAGCAAATTCAGAATAAAATAAATTTGGGGCTTTCGCCTTCCGATTTGCAAAATCATGAAAGCGCAGCATATAAGGATATATACAACGAATTGGATTTGAATGTAACCTCGAATATAATTGAAACTGCAGGTGGAAAGTTAAAAGTAAACGTTTCGTTGCTAAATTTATCGTTTTATTTTAGTTTAGAATTCGAGAAAAATATAAAATCGGTTGAAAAGGAGCGTGTTGAACAACTTGAAACAATTTTACCGATTGATTATGCCAATTCGAAAAAAACGGTTGAATTAGAGAAAGCATCGGTACTTTTGGTTGAGGACAATGCCATAAACCAAAAAATAATGTTGCTAAGTTTAAATAAGTTGGTTAAAAGTATTGAAGTAGCCAACAATGGAAAAGAAGCGCTTGATAAGTTTGCCACCACACGGTACGATATAATTTTGATGGATGTGCAAATGCCTATTATGGACGGTATTAAAGCTACAAAAAAAATTAGGGAGTTAGAACAAGGTTCAGGAAATCATGTGCCTATTATTGCCATTACTGCCAATGCACTTTCGGGCGACCGCGAAGTGTGTTTAAATGCCGGAATGGATGAATATGTTTCGAAACCATTTCAGATGAAAGATTTATTGGATAAAATAGGTCGATTATTAAAATACTGACAACATGAATGTTACCATTATTGGAACCGGTAATGTCGGACAGTATTTAATTCGTTTTTTTTCAAAGATTGAAAATATTAACCTGCAAATTTGCGGACGAAATTCCAATGTATTACATCAGTTTGCGGTTGAATGCGAGTGCGCTACGGTTGATTCGATTAAAAAAATTGATACCAATGCCGATTTTACCCTATTGGCGGTTTCCGATAATGCTTACAAAGAAGTTATTGAGCAAATGCCTAATGTAAAGGGTATTGTAATTCATACCGCCGGTAGTGTGCCGTTGGCAGTGTTTGGTGCAAAATTCAATCGTTGTGGCGTAATGTATCCGTTGCAAACATTTTCAGCAACTCGTAAGTCCGATTTTAAAAATATTCCGTTTTGCGTTGAAGCTTCCGATACCGACACCCTGAATAAAATACATAAACTCAGCAAAAAACTATCGAAAGATGTTCGATTTATGAATTCGGAGCAACGAAAAGTTATACATTTGGCAGCAGTTTTTGCATGTAATTTTACCAATCATATGTATTCTGTGGCAGCAAAAATACTTGAATCGCAGCATATTCCATTTGCTGTATTTCAGGCACTTATAACCGAAACAGCCAAAAAAGCTTGCGAAATGAACCCCGTTTTGGCACAAACCGGTCCGGCTATGCGCAACGACCAATCTACGATAAAAAGTCATTTAGAAATTCTTGAAAGCAATGCCGATTTGCAAAAATTATATAGTTTTGTAAGCGAAAGTATTGCTAATTTCAAAAAACAAGAAGATATAAATGATTAATTTCAAAGAACAACTTCACCAAGTAAAAGCCTTTCTGTTTGATGTCGATGGCGTTTTTTCGAACGGTAATGTTTATTTAACTCCCGATGGCGAAATGCTCCGAACCATGAATACGAAAGATGGTTTTGCCGTGGTTCAGGCAGTAAAATCGGGCTTTTTAATTGGTATAATTACCGGCGGATATTCCGAATCGGTACGCAAACGCTTCAACGATTTGGGAGTAACCGACGTTTATATTAAATCGCCTAACAAATACAACGATTACCTTGATTTTATGGCGAAGTACAGCCTAAGCCCCGAGCAAATAATGTACATGGGCGACGATTTGCCCGATTATAAAGTAATGAGCAGCATTGGCTTACCCGTTTGCCCTGCCGATGCGGTTGAGGAAATTAAAAGTATTTCGGTTTATATTTCGGACAAAGATGGTGGCAACGGTTGCGTGCGCGATGTGATTGAACAAGTAATGCGAGCACAAGGTAAATGGAATAAAACTGAAGTTTAAAATCCTTAAATACTAAAAGTATGCAAGTATTAATCGCATTTTTTCAGCTTATCAGGTTACGTAATTTGGCAATAGTTGCAGCAACGCAATATCTAATGCGTTTTGCGGTAATTAAACCAATTCTGTCGCTTTCGGGGTTTACCTTGCAATTTCCCGAATTCGATTTTGCCATGCTGGTGTTTGCAACAGTGTGCTTAACTGCTGCAGGTTATGCTATTAACGACTATTTCGACACTAAAACCGATTTGCTTAACCGACCCGATACCGTGGTGGTAGGCAGAAAAATTGCTCGCCGTCATGCAATGACTATTCATTTAGTTTTAAACTTATTGGGTATACTGGCCGGTTTTTATGCTGCTTACCGGGTTGGCATTTATCAGCTTGGTTTTATTTTCGTTATTGTTACCGGCTTATTATGGTACTATTCAACAAGTTATAAACGCCAGTTTTTAATTGG
Organism: Bacteroidota bacterium; assembly: GCA_020047935.1. Classification (GTDB taxonomy): domain Bacteria; phylum Bacteroidota; class Bacteroidia; order Bacteroidales; family JAIFNC01; genus JAIFNC01. Next base: position 1,210 of record JAIFNC010000058.1, on the reverse strand, counting down.
GAATTTGCTTGTTGCCTTGCTTACTGCTATGGTGCCTATTATGGTGGCACTTTTCGAAATACCGATGCTGAACGAATCGTATCGCGAAATTTTGATTAAAAACTTTACGAACCTTAATTCTATTTTTCTGTGGGTAGCCGGTTTTGGTTACTTTGCCTTTATTACCACGTTGGCTCGCGAAATTGTTAAGGATATTGAAGATTTTGAAGGCGACCAAGCCTACGGACGAAATACCTTGCCCATTGTGTTGGGTATAAATGTAACCAAGCACATTGTTGCGTTGGTATTACTAATTACCGGTATTTCAGTAATATACGCATGGGTAAATTTTGTAAACGACAATTTTAGCTTAGTCTATTTTGTGGTAGCACTTATTTTGCCAATCAGTTTTTCAATTTATAAAATTTACAACGCCAAAACAGTAGCGCATTACCGATTTGTAGCCGGATTTCTGAAATTTATTATGCTTTTTGGTATACTTTACTCGGTGTTGGTTTGGTATATAATTAATTACAGTTTGCTTTAAATGAACAATTTAAAAAAGTACAAAATATTTCTGGCTTCGGGTTCGCCTCGCAGGCAAGAACTGCTCAAAGGGTTGGATATTGATTTCGAAGTTTATGTAAGAAAAGACATCGACGAAGATTTTCCTACTGATATGGATAGCTTAATTATTCCGGTGTTTTTGGCTGAAAAGAAGGCAAGCGCTTATACCGATATGCTTACCGATAACCAACTGATTATAACTGCCGATACTATTGTAAGTATAGATAATCATGTGCTGAACAAACCCGGTTCGGTAGAGGAAGCAATTGCTATGTTGCAAAAGCTTTCGGGAAATAAGCACACGGTTATTACCGGAGTTTGCATAAAAACGAAAGATAAAAGCATCAGTTTCAGCGCTACTTCCGATGTTTGGTTTTGTCCGCTTTCCCAAAAAGAAATTGAAAATTACGTAGCCAACTATAAACCGTTCGATAAAGCCGGTGCTTATGGTATACAAGAATGGCTGGGTTATGCCGGTATTGAACGTATTGAAGGTTCGTATTTTAATGTAATGGGCTTACCTACGCACCGACTTTATGAAGAACTTAAAAAATTTTAACAATCAAAATAATTTAAAATGAAACGATTAATCAGCTTTTTTCTAATCGGTTTCGTGGTTTTTATTGGCATGTTGCGTGCCGATGAAGGCATGTGGATTCCGATG
>JAIFNC010000173.1 GCA_020047935.1 Bacteroidota bacterium | reverse complement strand
TTCCCTTTTCGTTTACCGCTTCGTTTAACAAACGGCTGCAAATCATGCTCATAAATGCACCCGGAACTCCATGACCGGTGCAATCGGCGGCTGCAATAAAGAATAAGTCTTTAGTTTCAAGCGGAATGTGTATGTACCAATAAAAATCGCCCGAAACAATATCTTTAGGATGAAAAAGAATGAAATTTTCAAAATGAAGGTCTAAATTTTCGTTCACCGGCAAAATTGCTTGCTGAATGGTTTGTGCATAGCGAATACTCGCGCTGATTTGTTCATTTTTGAGTTTTAACTCTTTCTCGTATTTTTTTAATTTACGAATATCCGAATCAATGGCAATTAATTTGGTTATGTTGTGCTCCGAATCGAGTATGGGTGTTAAAGTGGTTTGCAACCATATAGTTTCGTTGTTTTTATTTTTAGTTTGCGATTCGTAGATAACCGAAGTTTTATCGTAATTTTATCGATTCATCCGTTAGTAAACCGTACAATCGTTCAAACCCCTTATTTGTCCATTCAATGTTCCCTGCACTGTCCATTATTACAACTGCGCTGTCGGTTTCCGAAGCCACTATGGACAGTTTTTCTAATTCGTTATTGGTTTTTTCCAATAGTTGGGCTTGTGTCTGAATTTCTTCTTTTTGATTACTTACAATTTCCAGTGTTTGTGTAATTTCTTCTTTTTGTTGCTGAAGCTCTTCGTTCTTTTCCAGAATTTCGTGTGTGCGCTCTTTTACCACTTGTTCCAGATGTTCTTTTTGTGCAACCAGCCGGCGCGTATAGGTTTTCAAAACTAAAAATGCCAAACTTATAAACGACAATACATACAGCGTAAATGCCCACCAAGCGCGGTACCAAGGCGGAAGAATACGGAACCAATACGAGGCGGTGTTGCCTAGTATTTTATACTGATTCATTGCTCTTACCTCAAATATATATACGCCTTCCGTCAAATTGGTGTATTCTTTTTTAACATCGGTTCCCCAAGCCGACCAAGCGGTGTCGGAACCAACTAACCGATAACTGTACAAGTTTTTTTCAACATCTTCATAAAAAGCAGCGGCATATTGAAAAACCAAATTGTTTTGGCTGTAGGGCAATACATTACCTTTAATATATTCAACTTCCGAAGGTTGCAACATAGCACCGCCGAACAACAAACTGTCTTTGGCAAAAACCTTTCGGATAAGTGTTTTGAATGGCAAATCATACGAAATATCGCGATTTGGGTTGTATTGCAGTAAACCTTTGAGCGTACCAAAAAACAAGGTACTGTCGGCATCAGCAGTATAAAAGAAATATCCGCTCGAAGGGTCTTCGTTAAACTTATAAAAGGGCTGTTTAAATAAGGTATATTTACCTGCATCGTACTTCAAAACACCTTTTTCGTATGTGTTTTGTTCTGTGGCTTCTTCGAACCAAATATCGCCGTTTTGTACCTATAAACACCCCGAGTACCAAATACGACTTCGCCTGAATTGAGCAAGTAAGGTCTGGCATTTAGATTGGGCAAACCGTTTTCAACAGAGCCTTGCATTATAGAAATAACGCTGTCCATGTGCTGGTTAAGTGCTATCTTATATAATTCGGAATTGGTATAAACCCAAAAACTTCCATCCTTGTCTTGAATTATTTCATAAACAGGCTTTGTAAATCCTTTAATATTGGTTTTAATTTCCCAATTTTTCTTGTTGTATGCCAATAAACATAAGCCATTGGTCGAAAAACCAGCCAATAAACTGGTTATTTCGAACAATCCGTTTGAGTTTGCCAGCAAAAGTGTTTCACTGAAGTTACGTAATTGCCAATTTTGACCTTCGGTTCCGGGAATTGTTTCAAAATTACCTTCGGCATTTTGTACACATAAATATTGCGAAGTACCAATATATAACTTGTTGTTTGTTTGACCAATACAATAGGGTTTACCTTTCAATCCGTTTTTTTCGGAATACTGTTTGAATGGCAAGTTGTATTGTATTAATGAAATGCCATTGTTGGTGCATGCCCATAATTGTTGGTTTTTATCGGAAAAAAGGCTCCAAATTGTGTTGTCCTGCAAACCGGTTGAGGAATTGTACGTTTCAAGATTACTGCCGTTATTATTAAACACAATTACACCACCGGTGTAGGTACGCAGGGCAATAGCACCATTCATAAGCACCGTACCCCCAAGCGCAATGTTCCGGTTTAAATATTTTTCCACAGCTTCAAAACCGGTAGGTTTATAATACGAAGCTTCATTTGGCGAATAAACGGTTAGCCCTTTGGTGCGCGATACAATGAACAGTTCGTTTTGTTTGTAGGGCAGCAGCACGAAAATGCTTTCATCGGCAAATTGCTCGCCACCCTCAACCAATTTCAATCGGTCGTTTTCGTACTTCATTAAACCGGTGCCAACATCGCGCACATAAAAATCGTCCTTTACCAAAAACGAAAGGTGAAAACTCTTTTTAGGGTTTATTACCTTTAATTTTTCGTTTTCATAAATAAATATTTTCTGAAACGATGAAAAATAAATCTTATTTTCGGAAGTAAAAATGCTCCAAATTTCATTAAATTCAAGGTCTTGCGCCGGTATTTTGTCCTTCAACGATTTATACTGAAGATTCCCCAAACTGTCGGGCTGCAAATCATCCATTGGGTGCAATTGCCAGGTAATACCGTCGTATTCGAGAATACCGCTGCCGTTTCCAAAAAACAGTACGCCTCGTTTATCCTGCACTACAGCCCAATTTTGCGAATGTGCTTTATATACAGCGGGCTGAAAATTAGTTATAAACGAAGACCCGGACTGCTGCGCAAAAACATTTGTAAAAATTGCTAAAGCCAGAAGAATTAGTATTGTATTAAAACGATGTTTTATTACACGTTTTGCAACATTTTTATGGAAGCAAAACCTTCAATTTACCAAAATTTGCCTTTTATTGCAGTATGCATATGTTTTACCTGCACTGATTGCAAGTTAGCAGAAATTTCTCAAAAATACAAATTTTTCCGAATTAACAAACGGTTGGCAATTTATTTTTCGTTTCTGTTCGTAACAATTATGTGAATAAGAGATTTTTACCAAGGATTTGGAATTTTCAATTTTGAATGAGCAAACAAACTATTAATTTCCGGGTATAAAAAAATCGGTCAGATAGAGTGAGCTAATCTGACCGATAATTATTTATTAAAATTCAATCATTCACCGCTTTTTACACCACAATATTTATAATTCGTCCCGGAACTACAATAATTTTCTTGGGCGCTTTGCCTTCCAACCATTTTTCCGAGCGTTCGTCGGCAAGGGCAGCTTTTTCAATTTGTTCTTTTGGCATTTCGGCAGGAACATCTAAGTTAAAACGCGTTTTTCCGTTGAAAGAAACCGGATAAGTAATGGTGCTTTCGGCAACAAAATCGGGGTTATATACCGGAAATTTTGCATCGACTACCGACCCTTTGTTTCCGCAGAAAGCCCAAAACTCTTCGGCTATGTGAGGCGCAAAGGGTGCAAGCAATACTGCCAAATCTTGCAATATAGCCTTTTTATTGCATTGCATCGTAGCCAAATCGTTTACACAAATCATAAATGCACTTACCGAGGTATTAAACGAAAAGCGTTCAATGTCGTCGGCAATTTTTTTAATGGTTTTATGCAGAATTTTCAACTCGTCGGCAGTTGGTGCTTCGTTGGAAAGGGTTAGCACATTATTTTTGTCGAAAAACAAGCGCCATGTTTTTTTCAAGAAACGGTGCACGCCTTCAATGCCGCCCATATCCCAAGGTTTCGACTGTTCTATCGGTCCCAAAAACATTTCGTACAAACGCAAGGTGTCGGCTCCGTAGGCTGAAATTACATCGTCGGGGTTTACTACATTAAACATCGACTTCGACATTTTTTCAACCGCCCAACCACAAATGTATTGGTCGTTTTCTTGTGTACAATGTTTACATCTACGTGCAATTCGGTAACTTGATAGTCTTTTTTCAAATTAAGCGAAACAAATTTATTGGTGCCAACTACTCTGTATACAAAGTTCGATCTGCCTTGAATCATGCCTTGGTTTACCAACTTTTTGAAAGGCTCGTCTTTTACAGTATACCCCAAATCGAACAAGAATTTGTTCCAAAAGCGCGAGTAAATTAAATGCCCAACGGCGTGTTCGGTTCCGCCAATGTACAAATCTACGTTTTCCCAATACCCAACGGCTTCGGGCGAAAACATTTGTTCACTGTTGCGCGGGTCCATGTAGCGTAAGTAATACGCCGACGAACCGGCAAAACCCGGCATGGTGCTTAATTCCAACGGATAACCTTCGGGCGTTTGCCAATTTTTGGCTCTACCAAGCGGCGGTTGTCCGGTGGCGGTATGCCATTTTTGAAATATACCGGAAACGGCTCGCCCCAATAGCGTTGACGGCTAAAAATAGCATCGCGCAATCGGTAATTTATCTTGCGATTACCAATTTGTTTACCTTCCAATTCGGCAATTGTTTTTTTAACGGCATCTTTCACTTCCATACCGTTTATAAATTCCGAATTAATCATTTTGCCTTCTTTGGCATCGTATGAAGCTACATTTAAGTCAGCTCCATTGGCTTCAATAACCGGAATTATCGGTAGGTTGAAATATTTGGCAAAAGCAAAATCGCGCGAGTCGTGTGCAGGAACCGCCATAATTGCGCCGGTTCCATAACCTGCCAACACATAGTCGGCAATGTAAATAGGAATTGGTGCGCCGTTGAACGGATTTTGTGCGTACGAGCCGGTAAACTGACCCGAAACGGTTTTAACATCGCTCATGCGCTCGCGCTCGGTGCGTTTTTGCACTTCAACGATATAATTTTCAACTTGTTCTTTGTATTCGGCGGTGGTAAGTTGCTTTACCAATTCGCTTTCGGGTGCCAAAACCATAAAGGTAGCACCAAAAATAGTGTCGGGTCGGGTAGTGAAAATCTGAATTTTTAGCTCTGAACCTTTTACCGGAAACCAAACCTCGGCACCTTCGGAAAAACCTATCCAATTACGCTGAATTTCTTTCAACGAATCGGTCCATTCCAAGGTATCCAAACCATCCAACAAGCGCTTGGCATAGGCACTTACGCGCAACAACCACTGTTTCATTTTGCGCTGTACTACCGGATGGTCACCACGAGCCGAAAGTCCGTCTTTTACCTCGTCGTTTGCCAAAACGGTACCCAAAGCTTCGCACCAATTTACCATAGTATCGGCTTGAAAAGCAAGACGATGGTTCATAAGCCATTCCTGCTGCGTAGCTTCATCGGCATTTTTCCATTCGTCGGCAGTAAACTGCAATTTAGCATCGGTACAAGCCAAATCGAGCCCGGCAGTTCCGTGTTTTTCGAAGTGTTTCACTACTTCTTCAATTGCAATCGCCTTTTCGGTAGTGTTGTTATACGCATGTTTGAACAACAATTGGAAAATCCATTGCGTCCATTTATAATATTCGGGGTCGCATGTGGCTACCTCGCGGCTCCAGTCGTACGAAAAGCCAATTTTATCGAGCTGTTCGCGGTAACGAGCCGAATTTATTTTGGTAGTTTTAGCCGGATGTTGCCCGGTTTGAATTGCATACTGTTCTGCCGGCAAGCCAAAAGCATCGTAACCCATTGGGTGCAATACGTTAAAGCCTTGCAAGCGCTTGAACCGCGAATAAATATCGGAAGCTATGTAGCCCAGCGGATGACCAACGTGCAAACCGGCTCCGGAAGGGTAGGGGAACATATCGAGGACATAAAATTTTGGCTTAGTTTTATCAATTTTAACTTCATAGGTTTTTTTTTCAACCCAGTATTTCTGCCATTTCTGCTCAATTTCTTTGAAACTGTATTCCATAAAATTTGTTATTTCGCGGTTTCTTTTTTAACAACTGACAAAAATAGATAAATAATTTTGAATTTTGAATTTTCGTTTTTGAATTATGAATGAGAAATTTTGTTCATTGAGCCGATAGCTTTCGAAGAGGCCTAAGGCATTAATTAATCATTGAGCCACGTTTTTTCAATTGAAAATTTGCTGTTTGCGCCAAATTAACTAATTTCGAACTTCGCTATGTATGAATTAAATAAGCTTATAAAAACTTCATAATCAAATAAAAGTTAACCCTAATAAAATACCCGGCGAACCATATAATAAACAGCAAGCTATGACAGAAATTGAACTTTATATAAATTCGTACTTTGGAATTGTGGATGCGAACGATTTGAAAATAATTGGTTCTTTATTCAAATTGACAACGATTAAGAAAAATGATTTTCTATTAAAAAATGGAAAATGTTGCGACAAATTAAGCTTTGTACAATCGGGTCTTTTACGAATGTTTATTGCTACCGACAAAAAAGAAGTAACGCAATGGATTTCGACAAAAGGTTATTTTTCAACCGACTTAGCAAGTTTTGTATTTGACACTCCTTCTCGTTTATCAATTCAGGCATTGGTCGATTCTGAAGTGTATTCTATTTCGAAAGAAGATTATAAACGAATTGGTGTATTGGTTACAAAATGGCACGAATTGGAAAAGCTATTTATTGTTCGTTGCTTTATAATGTTAGAAGAAAGAATTTTTAGCCATTTATCGATGACAGCGGATGAAAGATATAAACTTTTCTTCGATAACAATAAAGAACTTTTTAATCAAGTTCCGTTGCAATATATTGCCTCAATGTTGGGTATGACACCCGAAACTTTCAGTAGAATAAGAAAAAAACAAGTGCTGTGATTTCTTGATTTTTGTCAAGAGGAAATTAATTGTTTCAGCCAATCTTTGTATCGTAATTCAGAAACAAAACAATTTAATTATTTAATAATAATTATTCTAATATACGTTACATAGAAATACCATGGCAAAAGAAATCAGAACTGAAATTCAAATTAATGCAAGCCCGGCGGTGGTTTGGTCTATTCTTACAAACTTTGAAAACTATCCGAATTGGAATCCATTTATTAAATCGATAATTGGTGAAGTAAAAGTTGGAAATACCATTACAGCAAGAATTGAACCTCCGGGAGCATCCGGAATGACATTTCAACCAAAAATACTTACCTGTGAAACCAATAAAGAACTTAAATGGCTCGGAAAGCTATTGTTCGCCGGAATATTTGACGGTGAACATAAGTTTGAACTAATTGACAATGGCAACGGGACAACAACGTTTATTCAAAGCGAAAAGTTTAACGGAATTATGGTTCCGCTTTTTGCAAAACAATTAGACAACAATACCAAAAAAGGATTTGTAGCAATGAATTTAAAATTGAAAGAATTAGCTGAATTTAAATAAAACTAAGCTACTTCAATATTGCTGGGTCGCTTCGAATACATTGGCATAAAAACTCCGTTTTTTCAATTTTATTTTTTCAGGCTGCCTTACCTTTAATAATAATTCGCATATTTGCATATAGAAATGCGCCATTGCCGAGAAGCTTATTATTTCGTGCGTTGGTGCAGTATAACCAAAAATCGAATAATATTATGAAATCTTTATATTTTCTGCTTTCGGCAGCTATTGCACTTGTTTGCAGCGTATCGGCTACTGCGCAAGCATATTTTCAGCAAACAACCAATTACCAAATTGAAGTTGAATTAAACGAAATTGATCATTCGCTAAAAGGTTCAATTCAAATTGAATACACCAACAATTCGCCCGATGCGTTGACCGAAATTTGGTTTCATTTGTGGCCAAACGCCTATAAAAACCAAAAAACTGCCTTAGCTAAACAGTTACTTGCCAATGGCGAAACCGCAATGCATTATGCCGACAAAATTGACTTAGGGTATATGGATTCGCTCGATTTTAAGGTAAATAAGCAAACCGTAAAATTAGTGTACCACCCCGAGCACATTGATATTGCAAAACTGGTGCTGAACGAACCGCTAAAATCGGGCGATAAAATAGAAATCACCACGCCTTTTTTTGTAAAAATTCCGTCGAGCAACTTTTCGCGGTTGGGGCATGGCGGAACGTCGTATCAGCTTACGCAATGGTATCCTAAACCGGCAGTATATGACGCATTGGGCTGGCACGCCATGCCATACTTAGACCAAGGCGAGTTTTACAGCGAGTTCGGAAATTTCGATGTAAAAATAACCCTGCCTGCCAATTACATGGTGGCCGCAACGGGCGAACTTCAAACCCAAAAAGAAATAGCTTATCTAAACCAATTGGCAGTTAGCCCGGTATTGGATAAAGATGAAATTAATTTCAGACGCACAAATACCGATTCGCTTAAAACCCTGCATTATACCGCCGAAAAAGTACACGATTTTGCCATTTTTACCGACAAGCAATACCGTGTTGCCAAAAGTTCCGTTAAGCTTCCAGGCAGCAACCGCGAAGTAACCACTTGGGCTTTTTATACCTCGCACGAGGAGGAGTTATGGCAAAAAGCTACCGAATATATTAACGATGCGCTGTATTATTATTCGCTTTGGAACGGCGATTATCCGTACAGCAATTGCACGGCGGTTTCGGGCGCGCTAAGTGCCGGGGCAGGAATGGAATACCCGGGTATAACGGTTATTGGCACTTCGGGCAATGCTAAAAGTCTGGAAGAAGTAATTATGCATGAGGTAGGACACAACTGGTTTTACGGTGTGCTGGCTTTTAACGAGCGCATGTACCCTTGGATGGATGAAGGAATGAATTCGTTTTGCGAATTACGCTATATGGAAACCAAATTCCCCAAAGCTACCTTATCGGAAATGCTGCCTTACACTTGGGCTGATAAATTCTTGGATTTGAACGGCAAACCTTACGAAGATATGAAACGACTGAGCTATTTGTATTCGGCTCGCAAAAACGAAGACCAAGCCACTAATTTAAGTGCCGATAAATTTACCAACATAAACTACGGAACCATTGTATATTACAAAACCGCTGTGGCATTTAATTACTTTAGACACGTATTTGGAAACGATGTAACCGACCATACTCTAAAAACTTTGTACAACGAGTGGCAGTTTAAGCACCCGCAACCTAACGATGTGCGCAAAATTTTTGAGCGCGAAACCACTGCAAATCTCAGTTGGCTTTTCGACGATTTAATTGGCAGCAACAAGGTGCTCGATTATAAACTTTCATCCTTTAGAAAAAACAAAGTTACCATTAAAAACACGGGCGATATTGCTGCTCCGATGTTTATAAGTGCTTTAAGCAAAGGCAATGTGGTTTACGAAACTTGGATGCAAGGTTTCACAGGCAAGCAAACCATTGAAGTACCTGCCGAAACCGATGTGGTACTGATAGACCGACACCGAATAATGCCTGAATACACGCATAAAAATAATCGCA
>JAIFNC010000241.1 GCA_020047935.1 Bacteroidota bacterium | reverse complement strand
CCCGAAGCCAAAACTTATCCGGTATTTTTAAAAGTAACCGATTTTTCGGGCTGCGCCGATACCTTAACTAAGCTTGTATCGATAAGGCCGTTTGTTCGGAACTTTCCGTATTTCGAAGATTTTGAAACCGGAACCAACGGCTGGGTTTCCGAAACCGAAACTTCTACCAATTCATGGGAGTATGGAACGCCTGCAGGAAATAGCATAAAAGCCGCATTTTCAGGCACCAAAGCATGGGTTACCGGGCTTACCGGCGGATATTTGAACAACGAAAAATCGATGGTTAGCGGTCCGTGTTTCGACTTTTCAAGCTTAAAACGACCGATGCTGAAATTTGCTTATTTCTCCAAATCGCAATCCGGATTTGACGGAGCTGTGCTGCAAACTTCGGTAAACGGTGCGCCTTGGACTGTGTTGGGTGCTGTAGGCGATGTGGTAAATTGGTACAACGATTTTTCGATTGAAGGAAACCCCGGCGGACAAGCGCAAGGCTGGACCGGTAATTCGGAAAATTGGACAGAGGCTCGCCGAAAACTCGATAATTTGCTGGCAGGAAACACTGCGAACATTCGCTTCCGGGTTGCCTTTGGCTCGGATGCCAATATTAACGATGAAGGATTTGCTTTTGACGATGTTTGGATTGGCGAACGTACCGGAAACAGCATTGTTGAAAACTTTGCAAACACGAACTCGAATGCTTCCATATCGGCAAATACTGCGTTAACCAATTTCTTAAGCAGTAATCCGTTAGATGCTGTTTTATTGCAATACCACACTGCTTTTCCAACTGCCGATATGTACAACAAAGCATTTCCTTCGGGTGCCGCGGCGCGTTCGGTTTTATACGGAGTAAGCGAAGTGCCAACCATGGTACTTAATGGTACTGCTTTTTCGGGTACAGTCGCTAATTTACTGCTTACACCAAATATTTTCGATACCGAATTGTTGAAAGATCATCCGTACAACGTAACTATTCATGCCGAAGTGTTGGATGAAAAACTGAAAGTATTGGTTGAGTTGGTGAAAAACACCTCGGAATCAAGTATACAGGACCGATTGTATATTGCAGTTGCCGATAAAACCGTAGACTACAAAACCGAAACAAATACTTATACTTTCAGCAATGTGGTTCGTACCATGTTGCCTTCAACCGTGGGTTTCGAAATTGGACAAGCAATGCTAAAGGGCGAAATCAAGCAATTTGAATTTACCATTCCGCTTAATAGTTTTACCCATGGCGGTAATTTAAATATTGTAGGTTTGGTGCAAAATGCCAATACCAGAACCATTTGCAGTGCCGGTACTTTGAACAATTTATCGGTTGTTACATCGGTTTCTGAAATCAATAAATTAGGCAAGTGTAAATTGTACCCAAACCCTGCCGACCAACATATTGTTATTGAATTTGAACAGCCAACAACCGAACCGATGGAAATTCGGATTCATGACATTTCGGGTCGTCTGCAATTTTCGCAATCCTTTGAACCCGGAAGTGCGGTTTTTGCAATTAAAACCGAAACGTTGCTTAACGGTATGTACTTGTTAAGTGTAAAGCGCAAAAACGAAACAATTTATATTGAAAAATTGAATATTATGCGTTGAAAATAAAAAACACCCACCTTTTAAGTAAAATTGCGTGGGTGTTTTTTATTATTATTTACTTTTTATATTCGGCAGGAATAACTTCCAATCCTATTTCGGCAGCCATTTGGAGCGCTTGCGTGTTTATAGTATGCGGTAAGTTATTGGATTCCAAATACTGAATTAAATGCCAAGTTTGCAGGTTGGCAACCAGCTCGTTGCCTGTCATAGGGCAACCGCCCAAACCTCCAATTACGGTGTCGAAATTAGTGCAACCGGCTTTTATTGCTGCCTCCAAACGTGGAAAATACATTTCGGGGGTGGTATGCAAATGAAAACTAAAATTTATTTGCGGATATTTTTTGGGCAAAATCGAAAAAAGTTCGGCAATTATGCTTGGTTCCGAAATACCAACGGTATCGGAAAGCGAAATAAAGTTAATTCCTTTACTGCTTAATTTTTCTACTTCATTGTAAACTAATTCTTTACTCCAATTATCGCCATACGGATTGCCAAAAACCATCGACAAATATACCACTTGCGTTTTATTGGTTTTTATGCAAATTTCCTGAATCGTATCTACAAGTGCCAACGCTTCTTCGGAAGTTTTATTAATATTTCGACGCAAAAATGTGGGCGACATTGCATACGGATAGCCTAAAAAAGCTATTTCATTAAAACCGGCAGCCGTTTCGGCACCTTGCTTATTTGCTACAATAGCAAGTAGTTTAGTTTTTGTTGAGGTTAAATCGAGCAATTTTAGCACTTCAGCAGTATCGGCCATTTGAGGCACCGCTTTTGCCGAAACAAAACTGCCAAAATCGAGCACATCGAACCCAACTTTGAGCAATGAATTAATAAATTTAGCTTTTTTTTCGGCCGGAATATATTCAATAATGCCTTGCATGGCATCGCGCGGCGATTCGGTAATTTGTATCATTGGGTGTTGTTTTTGTGCTAAATTACAAATATTTTCGATAAAAAGCTATTTTAATTCCATTTAGCGAAGTTTAAAAAGCAAAATATAATACCTATTTATAGCCCATTAAAAGAGACGATTAATGCAAAGCAGTTAAATGTTAAAAGCCACGGGTTGTGGTTACTGTGCTTGCCGAAGTTCAATCGGTACAATGAGTTTGTAATGCAACACAGCCCGGAATAGAGTTGAATAGCTCATAGTTAAACCAAGTTGGTGAGTGTTTATTGTTTATCAACGGTTGCTATTAAAAATTCAACATCTTTGTGCTTAAGAAAATTTCAGAGGCATAGCTTCGTATGAGTGGAATTATTTTTGGCATTCATTTAAAGCATCATTTTATAAATTTTATTGTAATACAAACAAAAAATGCAAGTATTTCATACTTGCATTTTTTCTGAAACACTTTCAAATGAATTTAATTTACCGAGTTTAATTTAAATAAACTTTTTTGAACGTTAATTTACCGGCTGCTTCCACTTTAACCAAATAAATTCCGGTTTCTAACTGCGTTTCAATGCGTGCAGAATTCGACAGGTAACTTGTTTTCAATAATTCTTGCCCTATCAAATTATACACTGTAATATCCATTCGCGAAACCGTATCGGGGCTGTGTACTGTAATTAAATTTTCAAACGAAAATATACTTATATCTTCAACTGCTGCCAAAAAGCTTGGTTTCGAAAAATGAATATTGAATTTTTTTGGTTCTTTACTCTTTTTATATTCAAAAGAATAGGAATTTTTCTTTAATTCGGTAAACGTATAATTATTAACATCTTCCAAATAAATGGGTATGTTTTCGGGAATTTCAGCAGCCGAAATTTCAATTGAATACTTGCCCGGTTTAGCAGCCATAAATACAAACGGAACTACCATAGCTGTATCGAGTTTTGGGTACGAATTCAAGGCAAATGGAATGTTATTCGAAACACTGAACAGGTTTATTTGTTCCGAGCTATACACTTTGTATGCATCAAATTCGGGGTCGAAATTAGCGCTTGCATCTTCAATAAACCGAATGCTGAGTTCATCGGACGAAAGATGGTTTTTGGCTAAAAGTTTGAAGAAAGGTATCGAATTATTTTCGCCATAAACCGATTTTTTCCATATTGGTTGGTTGCTATGCGCCCGAGCAGCGCGCGGAACGGTTAAGGTGCCTGAACCGGTAGCTTTTACAAAAAATGCTTGCAACGACGGAATAAATTGCGAACCTCCGTTTACCACATTGCTTCCATCGCCGGTTTCTGTTGCTCCAAAACCGTTGTAGTATTTATACTTTTGAGCTTCCGAATCCCAATAATAAACGGTATTTTGAATATTGGTTTTCGCAAAATTGTCCCAATCAATAGCCGACGGATACGGATTACCCAATAAATTCCAACCATCGAAATAATCACTGTTGCCATCATTGGCGGTAAATGTCAGGTTAAAGGTTAAATCGGAATTTTCGATATCGGTAACTATATTCTGATAGTTTATTTGCTTATTATTTTCATTATAAAAAGAATACCCTGCGCCTTTTGAAAGCAACATTGCCGCGCCTTCCTTACCGTTATGGGCATCTTGCCATGCGGCTTCCAAATCGGTCCAATGTTCGTAAAGTGCTCCGGTTGGATTAGGGCTTAAATCGAAACTTTCGCTGTATGAATAAAAATTCGGGTTAAAACCGGGCGATGTAAAAGAAGTGCTGTACACGTTTGAAAATGGTACCGTTGTATATTGCCACTTTGCTGCCACATTGTAGTATCGCTCAATAGTTGCCGTGCCAGAGCCTGCAATGGTTCCTATAACAATAAGCGAACCTTGCGGATTGGTGTTTGCAGGGGTTTTCAGCTTAATATTTCCGTTTACTGTTAAGTTTCCTAAAACACTTAGCGAACTTAACGGACTAACGGTAAGCACCGAACTTGTTTCAACTTTAAGTTGATTAATTTCAACTGCCGAATTTATTACCGGTTTATTTGCAACATGGGGTATAAGTATGCTTGTAAGGCTATTAGGCACTACCTCGCACGACCAATTGCTATTGGTTTCCCATGCGGTATCATTCCAACCTTGCCAAACATTGTAACTATCGCCATTAGTTGGTGTAAATTCGTAAGCTCCTAAATCGGGATAAGTTCCTCGCATAACGCCTAAAAAGTCGGTAGTAACCGCAGCTATAAGCTCCGAAGTACTATTAAAAGCACATGCATCTGCAGGATTAATTGCCAAGTTGCAATTTGGTGCATAATTACATGCGGTAACATCCCAAAGCCCTAATTCGGCAGCATTACCGCGGTAATAATCGTTATTATTTGTATAGTTCGAATTCCAATTTACCGAATTCAAATTGCCGAATGCATAATGGTTTCCGGCACCGGCACGGAAGTTAGAAAAAATATTATTTCGAATATATAATGGTGCATCGACATTGCCTCGCAAAAAAGCATACGAATTAGCGCCGGTTGCCGTTCCGCCAATATATACCGAATTATGATAAACGCGTTTAATTGAACCGGCATCGTTTGAAGGAATCCAGAAACCTCGGTATTCAGTATCGTCGTTGGCGCCCAGCGAAATATAGCTGTTGGCAACATAACCTGCATTTAAACCTGCTAAAATAAAACCGTTTGCCGATTTGCCTGCTGTATTGGAAGCGTTCGTAATTGCATAAATTTTATTTCTGTTGAAAATTGAATTTGCTGCCAATTCCGAAATTCCGGCAACATGGGTTATGGTATTTCCGCTTGCCGAAATGTTATAAATTGTGTTAGAGGTAATTACATTGGCTGCTGTTCCGCTTACATACATACCTTGGGCTGCCACCTTTCCGTTCGAAAAATTAGTATTGGTTGAAGCGGTTGTTAAATTATTTATGCTATTGGAAGTTACGGTTGAAATACCGGTTCCGCCAATAGTTATTCCGGCTATTAGTCCGGAACTGCTTGTATTTGTTGAAGTTAAATTCGAAATAACATTATTTTGCAACAAAACCGAGCCCGACGAGGTATTTTCGATTCCATAAGTTTCAATACCTGCATTTGTATTATTGGTAATTGTATTTAAGGTGGTATTACCAATGTTTGCAATTGCAGTTCCTGAAACCGAAATTCCTTTAAAAATTGTATTCGAACCCGAGTTCGATAAATTTATGTTCTGTATCAGGTTATTGTTAATATTATTCGTGCCGGCAGTAAGTTTAATTCCGCTAAAAGCAATATCGTTTGCTATTGAAATATTCTGAATGGTATTGTTTAAAATGGTTGAAGTTATAGCCGATTCAATTCCATTGGTATTTCCGTTGCCCGATATATACTCAATTGTATTGTTTTGCAAGTTAGGTGTACCGCCACTTAAATAAATTCCTGTGGTAGTGCCTGTTCCGGAATTAATGATAGGCTTGGCAGCATTGCCTATTAAATTTCCGCCCGAAGTGCCTAAAATGGCCACACCACCCGAAATCCAAATGCCGTACAAAGTGTCTGCGCCGGTGCCGGTTAACAAAATATCGTTAATTATATTTCCGGTGAAAGTAGTAGTTCCGGTAGTGGCTCTTAATCCGGCAAAAGTAACCGTATTTGGAATAGTAAAGCCTGAAATTTCATTGGCGGAAAAGGTAGTTGTAACATTGGTGGAAGAATAAATTCCATAAACCTTAGCACCGGTTGCGGGTTTAAAATTCCTGACAGTATTGATAGAAACCGTATTGGTATTTCTGCCGGTTGCAAAATATATTCCGTACATAGCTGCCGTAGAATTGTTTGTAAAACCATAGGTTGAAGTTCCAATGGTGTTATCGTGCAAATTAAATCGGCCGTCGGAACAGTAAATGCCTGTAAAAACAGCGGAAGTTCCGGCATTTAACAAGTTTATATTATCCACGGTATTATTTGCCACTTCGGTTAAGTTGGCATCATGAATATTTTCGAACCAAATACCGCGAAAATAAGTATTGCCCGAAGTTTCGATATTTAAAATGCTGTTTCCGGTAACATTTTGAGAAGCCGTTCCGCCAGCAATTCGAATACCATGATTGGTTGTGGCACAGGCTAATGTAATTTTTTTTGCAAGTAAATTATCGCCAATTAAATTATTGATAATAGTTGTAGCACCCGAAAAATTATAAATAGCTGCGAAATTAGTATTTGTGTTCGTATTGGTAGCCAATAAATTATATATTTCATTCGCACTTACAGTATTTACATTGGTTGCATCGGTTCGCAAATAAATTGGGTAGAAATTTTGTGTACCGGTTTTGCTAATTCCCGAAATTACATTGCTCGAAATTGTAGCACCCGAGCTGGCATAATAATTTATGATTTCGAAGTTCGAATTTCGGTTCGAAACAATATTGCTTACATTATTGCCGGTTAGGTTGGCAACCGCCGAACCAAAAACATGAAGCATTCGGGTTTCGGTAGTACCTGCGGCATTGGTT
>JAIFNC010000319.1 GCA_020047935.1 Bacteroidota bacterium | reverse complement strand
TTTGCAACCATATTATCCGGAACTTGTAAGCGAGCAAAAATGGCAATTCGAATTTTGTCTTTTATTACCACTTCATCGGCTTTTAAGTCCCATTTAATTACCTTTTTGCCTCCAACAGCTATGCCTTGAAAAACATCGCCCGTAAGTGTTTTAGTTGCAATTTCCTTTCCGGTTTCGTTTTCAACACGCATGGTAATAAAAAATTTATCGCTTGCATTCGTGCCTGTTAATGTATAATTTATAAACATATCGGCATCTTTAATTGAAAAATCGATATTTTCGACTTTTGCATCCGAGTCGTATTGTCCGGTTGCACTGCCGGCAATAAGTACAAATACTACGGTTGCTATTAATTTTATGTATTTCATGGTTTAAGTGTAATTTTAATTATTGTATGGTAAAATCGTAGCTGTAGGTGCTTATTGCAGCATCGTTGGCTTTGTATATTTTCACGAAACAATTACTCGTTCCAGAACACTGCCTTTATAAAGTTCAATTGAAACCGGGAGCGCAAAATTAGCATTCCAATTAATGCTCAGAACCGAACCTTTTATATACGAATTGCCGGCTTTGGGGTTTGTTATGGTTATTGTTTCGGTTGGTGCGCCGGTTGTAAAACTAACCGGCAAACCGTACTTTGTAATAATTCCGTCGGAAGCAAAGGCGCGTGCATAATACATGGTATTGGCTGCCAAACCGGTAAAATTTTTCGAATATACATTCGATCCGCCAACTATCGAAAAAGTTTCCAGTTTTTGTTCGTTTGCTGTGGTAGTTGGGTAGGGGTTTATGCTTGAAATTGCAATTCCGTAGTTGGTTATGGTTCCTACACTTATGTTATACGCCCCATTGATTGTAGCTGAACTTATTGTTAAGTTCGAAACTTCGTTTGTTGTTGAAGTAAAAACATTATTCGAAACCGGTTCAACAATGGTATAGGGCGAAAAGGTGAAATTTACTTCGTCGGTGGCGTAAGCCCAAACGTAGTAGGTTTCTGAAATTGGAATGTTTATATTGCTGTTAAATTTATTGCCCGACAAACTTGTAAAGGAAGTCTTGTTGAAGGTATTGTTTGGGTTTGGAGCAATATCTGTTGTACTCCAAACGTGCCCAAATCGGGTAACAGCCAGCGAGCCTATATCCGGTGTGCTTTCGAAAAGGTGGTTGGTGCTTGTGCTCGAAATTTTTTTATTGTTTAAAATAATATCCGAAAAAGGTTTGGTTTGAAGCTGAACTTGAGGCGTTTTAATTAAATCGCCAATTGCGCTTGAATATTCAACTTCAACCCTGTAATTGGTATTGGCTTTTAAATTTGAAAGCGGAATATTAAAAACGCCTACTTCGGTAAAAGTTATATTTTTAATAGTAACCGGGGTGCCGGAGGCGTCGTAAACCTTTATAGTTGCCGGTTGCTGATTTTCGCCCAAATCAACCACTTCTAAATCGAGTGCAGTAAGGGCACCAAAATGTACCACACCTTTAAGTTTTATGAACTGTTCCGGGGGCATAATATCTATAAGCGCATCGTAACAGCCCGAAAGCGCAATAAAGCTTGAAATTATAAGCACAAATGCGAATAATCCTTTTTTGATTGGTTGCATAATTATTTAATTTTTAGATATTTACAAAAGCAAAATGCGGAATTCAGAATCAATACCTCGGCAAATATAAAGGTACAAAAAAAAGAAGAATTAAGCTAATAATTTCTTCTTTTTTTTTGAAAATATCTTTTACGTAAAGTGTAGTTTATTAAGTTATTTAATTACGGTAATATCGAGCGCTTTTACTTGCAAATCGGCTCTCGTTTGGCGGCTTTTAACCAGCCAACGCTGAAAATCTTCCGATTTCATGGATTGCGGAACGTCCCATTTTTTTTCTTTCTGAATTTCGGTAAGTGCTGTTTGCCCCAATTCGCCTTCTAATTTTGGTTGCGCCAACCTGTTTTTTGAAAAAAGAATAAAAATGCGCTGTAAGGTTTGAAGTTCACCTTCAGGATTATAGAAGCTAAATTCTGAATTCCAAAAATATTTGTTGTTAAAATATTGGTGTTCTTGCTCTATTGAAAAGAAAATGTATTCTTGGTTGGCAATAATTGGCATTCCGCTTAAGTATTCAGCCGGCATATCCTTCCAAGGCAAAAGTTGTTCCGATGTATTGGTATCGTCCAAAAATACCGTTAGAAAACCATCTTCCGGGCTTTTAAAATAAAGGAAAAATCCGTCTTTATCTTCTTTAAAATCCGATTTTATTTCGTTTTTTGCCGGTTTACCCAAGGTATAGGTTTCAAAATTTATGGGCGGGTCTACCAATTCGCGAGCTTCTATTTTGATTTGGCAAAACATACTTTTTATAGTGTGTGAATTTTTTCCTTTACCAAAAGTTTGTTCTCGTACGTCATATTTTTCTTCCAATATCTGCAATACTTCGCCTTTTACATAGGTGTTGCTTATCATATTAAAATTGGTCGATGTTTTGGCAGTCTGACCTGTTTGTTCGTTTTTTATATAGGTCGAATTTCCTTGAATAAACATTTTGCCAAATGCTTTTTCAAGCGCTTCGGTAATAGCTTTTTCCTTAACCATTTGCTTAATTTGCATTTCGCTCTCGCGCGAAGTCCATTCTAAATCGGCTTCTCCCGAAACAATTTTAATATTTACATTTTGCGCAATACAAATTTGGGTAAAAGTAAGCAACAGCGCAATTGCATAAGTTCTCATAGGGTAAGTTTTTATTGTTGTTAAACAGGTTACAAATATAACTGTTTATACGTTTACTTATTGTGAAAATTGCAACAAAAAATAGATGCGAGCAATAAAAAAACCTCCAATTTCAAATCGAAATTGGAGGTTTTAACGAAAAATAAAATTTCCTTTAACTTTCGGATTACATACCCATAAGTTTTTTCAAATCTTCTTCGTTTTTGTTCAATTTGTCTTTTAATTCTTTTTGAACAACTTTTTTGGCAATTTCCATCGACTGTGCTACATCGTAGAACAAACGAACTTGAACTTCAGTATTACCGTTTGCAGTTACACGATGAATTTTGAAGAATGGATTGATATAACCCATTTCCTGAGCAATAATGTTTTTCGAATTCGAAATAACTTCGGTAATTGATTCTGCTTCACCTGCAGCCAATTCCATATTACCTACGTTGGCACTAACCAAACCGGCAACTTTAGTCGAAATGGTTCCGGCTAATTGTACTTTTCCTAATTCAATGGCTTGCATTTCGGCAGCCGATTTATTACCTGCAATACCGTTACCGTCGGCAGTAATATATTTCGGGTTACCTTTGTCGTCTTCTTGGTATTGTTTCATCCAAGCATTTTCCAAAATTTTTGCAAGCGGAAGCGATCCCGGAGGAACTTGCCAGCCGGCTTTAGTTAATCTTTTTGCTTCTTTTTTTGCTTCTTTACCGGCCTTTGCGCCTACGTCTTTTTTAAGCTCTTTGTCGGTTTTCTGAGCGTCAATGGTTTGAACCATAGTTAGTGTAAAGAAAACTGCGGCTAAAATCAAAATCGTTTTTTTCATTTTAATCAATTTTTAGTTAATGTCTGTTTGATGTTTGTAAAACGGTTAACAAAATAAATTGTTTTGTAAAAGTAATTTATTTTTAAATTATTTTCAAAACTAAAGTCAAAAACACAAATACTAATCTTTTATTGTGTTTTGTTGTGTTATTTCAGAAAAAAACTTAATTATTTTTTCTTGCTGTTTTTGTATAAGTGTGCTAATGCTTATTAATTAGGCTATTAGCTTTAATACCATTTGCTGAATATAAAAATGCATGTAATTTACCAATACGATGCGAAAATTTTAGCACAGAAATGCAATTATATAAGGGCTTATTCGTTTAATATTTCGAACTTCGGTACTAAAAATACTTACTAAAACTCTATAAATCATGTATCAAAAGCTTAATTTTATTCTAATTGCCATGTTGTTTTTAATTTTTTCGAGTACGGCTTCCTTTGCGCAAACCTACGAGGAACTTTTAAAACAGTACGGCGATCAATTTGATGAATACAAAAAGCAGAACGAAAAGCTTTTTTCGGATTATGTAAAAGCAAACGACGAAGCCTTTGCCGATTTGTTGCGTAAGGCTTGGACTGAATATAATCTTGTAAAGGGTATTAAACCGCCTAACGAACCCAAACCAAACAATATTCCGACTATTGACCCGCAAGATGTAAAAAAAGATAAACCTATTGTAGTTATTATTAAGGATGAAGAAGATAATAATAATGCAAACAAAGATGACAATTCGTCGAACCTGAACAAGGTGAAGGTTGACCCTAAAACGCCTTTAATTGTAAAGGAAGAACCGGATGAATTTCCAAAATCGGATATTAATTTCGATTTTTACGGACAGGCATTAAGCCTTAGCTTCGATAAGGAATTTGTTAATGCCATTCCGGCAAACATTGAGCAAAATACGATTGCCGATTTTTGGGATAAAATGGTAGCTACCAATCATTATCATTTTATAAACCAGCTTATGGATTATAAAACTATGATGAACCTGAACGATTGGGGGTATTTTGTACTGGTGCAAAAAAGTGCCGAAAAAATTGCTGCCGACAAAAATACCGCAAATTTACTTACTTGGTTTATTATGATGAAATCGAGATATAAAGTAAAAATCGGTTTTAATCAGAATAATATTTATGTGCTTTTGCCAAGCGAAGACATGATGTACGGAAAACCTTATTATACCTTCGATAATGTAAAATATTTTGTGCTCGACCAAAATGTGGGCCAGTTATATACTTACCCCGACAATTATCCGGATGCGCAGCTTACCATAAATTTCGATATGAGTTCGCCCCTTAATTTAGGCAATATTGTAGCTACCCGAAATATGAAATTTGAATACAACGGCAAAAATTATAGCTTCCCGGTAAAATACAACAAAGCAAACATTCAGTATTTCGACGATTATCCGCATGTGAATGTTAAAATTTATTTCGATGCTGCGGTTTCCGCAGTGGCTAAAGAATCGTTGATTGAAAACTTGAAACCTATTGTAGCCGGATTATCAGAAATGGAAGCTGTAAATACCTTAATGCGTTTTGTTCAAACCGGTTTCGACTACCAAACTGACCAACAGCAGTTTAATCGCGAGAAATTCTTTTTTGCCGAAGAGTTGTTCTTCTATCCGTATTCCGATTGCGAAGACCGTTCTATTCTGTTCTCGTACTTGGTTAGGCAATTGCTTGGTTTAGAAGTTGTTGGTTTAGCTTTTCCGGGACACATGGCTACAGCCGTTGAATTTAAAACCGATTACGGATTCGATAAAGTGGAATACAAAGGCAAAAACTATGTAGTTTGCGACCCAACCTATATTAATGCCAACGCCGGAATGTGTATGCCGCAATTTGTTAATGTGGCTGCAAAACCGGTTGAAATACTGAATGAGCAAAAAGAGCAAATTGCCATGAAAGAAATATGGAAAGTGCTCAATGACGGTAAATTATACAAAGCATCGCATTCGGGATATTATGCCAACGATAAAGACGGTAATTTTTTTATTACCGGTTATTTTATTGAAGAAGCAACCCTTGGAACGCAAAAACTTACTTCGCCTTCGCGTGTAAACAGTGTTTTTGTTGCCAAATTTAATAAAAATAAGCAATTGGTTTGGGTTACACCTATAACCGGACGCGGCAGTGCTACCGGACATTATATAAATATGGATGCAGCCGGCAATGTGTTTGTTTCCGGATTTTTTGAAGGGACAATCAATTTTGGCGCTTCCGAACTAACTTCGCAAAATACCGAAGCTTTTGCTGCTAAACTTGATGCTTCGGGTAAAATTTTATGGGCACAAGCCACCGGCATCAATGAAATTAAAGCCGATAAAGATTATTTGTTTGTAGCTCGTTTTTCCGATGAAGGCGAATTGCTTTCGAAATTAGTGTTTAACGAAACCGAAAATTTTAAAAACTACGGAGTAAATTTCGATGCTTCGGGCAATGTAATGGTTACCGGAATGGTGCTGGCTTCGGGCTTGGCAAATGCCGAACAAGGCACGTTTAACAGTTATGCGTATGCTACCTCGGCCGCCAATTTACCTTCGGTTTGGAAAACTGAAGTTGATAAACTTATTGCTGAAGATTACGATAAAACTGTAGCCGGTTTGTTTGCTTTTATTCGTACCATAAAACTGAACGGCAGCACGGTTGACGGAAAAACTGCACAATTGGCTATTGATACCTACAATCCGTCGTTTAAAAAAATGGCACCAACTATTTATCGTGCGCTTGGTAGTGTTGAGTTTGTGAAAAACACCGGCGGTATTATTACCATTTCTACAAAAACCGGAACCGATTTGGTGGTAAGCGACGATATTATACTTAGCAACAATACTAAATTGCGTGTAACTACCTACAATGCCGGCAATGCGCAAATCGACTTTTTATCGGGTGCTAAACTTGGCAAATCGGTTTATAGTTTCGATTTAAATTCAATTAAGTTACTAAAAAATTCGGGCGATTTGATTTTTGATTATGATGTAAATCATACGCAAAAAACCTACAACTTGAATAAAGATATTCTAAAATAACGTGGAGAATGATTTGTGAGGGTGATGTTAGTTTAAAGGTTCCGGAGTTTTCCGGAACCTTTTTTATGTTGTTACATTCGTTCCGGAACTTCAATGCCAAGCAATTGCATGCCGGTTTTTATAATTTCGGCTATTTGGTATGAAAGTGCCAATCGAAAATTACGAATTGCTGCGTTTTCTTCTTTTAACATGCTGTGCTCGTGGTAAAAACGGTTGTAGTCTTTTGCCAAATCGTAGCAAAAGTTTGCCACGTTGGCAGGGCTTAGTTTTTCTGCGGCTTCGCTTATTAATTCCGGGAATCGGTAAATATGTTTCAGTAAAACCAGTTCTTCTTCCGAAATAGTTGAGGTATAATTTTCCGGAAAATCAGCTTTTGTCCAAGTTTCTGCTTTGCGCAAAACCGATTGAATTCGTGCATACGTGTATTGTATAAACGGTCCCGTATTTCCGTTAAAATCAATCGATTCGCTCGGGTTGAACGTCATGTTTTTCTTCGGGTCTACTTTAAGCATAAAATATTTAAGTGCACCCATGGCAATAATATTGTTTATACCGGACTTTTCTTCGTCAGTGTAGCCATCCAACTTACCCAATTCCAACGAAGTTTCGGTGGCTGTAGCAAGCATTTCATCCATCAAATCGTCGGCATCAACTACGGTACCTTCGCGCGATTTCATTTTACCTTCGGGCAGTTCAACCATTCCGTACGACATATGGAACAAGTTCTTGGCCCAATCGTAACCCATTCGTTGCAATACAAGTGACAAAACTTTGAAATGATAATCTTGCTCATTACCAACTACATATATGTGTTTATCAAACGTATAATCGTGGTGGCGTTCAATAGCAGTTCCAATATCTTGGGTCATGTATACCGAAGTACCGTCGGAACGAAGCAGAATTTTTTCATCCAATCCGTCGGCTGTTAAATCGGCCCAAACCGAGCTGTCGGGGCGTTGCTTTAAGGTTCCTTTTTGCAAATGTTCAAGTACAATTTCTTTGCCCAACAAGTAGGTTTGCGATTCGTAATAAATTTTATCGAAAGCAACTCCCATACGCTTGTAGGTTTGGTCGAAACCGGCATAGACCCAGGAATTCATGGTTTCCCAATGTTTTCTTACCGTTGGGTCATTGTTTTCCCATTTCAACAATAATTCGCGAGCTTCCTTTATAAGCGGCGCTTTTTCGGCAGCTTCCTCGGCGGTTAAGCCTTGCGCGGTAAGTTCTGCAATCTGTTTTTTATATGCTTTGTCGAACAGTACATAGTATTCTCCTACCAAGTGGTCGCCTTTTTTGCCTGAATTTTCAGGCGTTTCGGTAGGATTAAATTTCATGTGTGCCAACATTGATTTGCAAATATGTATACCGCGGTCGTTAACAATATTTACTTTGCTTACCTTATTGCCGGCGGCTTCAAGAATTTGTGCAATCGACCAGCCTAATAAGTTATTACGTATATGCCCTAAATGCAACGGTTTGTTGGTATTAGGCGACGAATATTCAACCAACACACGCGTTGATTGTTCGGTTACCGGTTGCTTACCGTATGCATTGGTTTTAAGGGCTTTATCAAGTGCTTCAACCCAAACCGTATGAGCAAGCGATAGGTTTAAAAAACCTTTAATTACATTAAATTGAGCAGTAAAAGCTACATTTTCTATTAAATAGTTGCCTATTTCGGTGCCGGTTGCTTCCGGCGATTTTTTGCTTAGTTTCAGAAACGGAAAAACCACTGCGGTGAAATCGCCTGCAAATTCTTTGCTTGTAAGCTGAATTTGAATGGTTTCGGATGCCACCTTGGTTTGGTACAAACTGCCTATGGCTTCCGATATTGCTTGTTGTAAGCTTTCAACTATATTCATATTTTGTAATTTTCGCATTTTAAACTGCAAAAGTAATCTTTTAGCATATAAAATTGTAGTAAACCGGCACTTTTTGGTGCAAAAAAAAAGCGCCGCCTTTACGGCAGCACTTTTCCCCACTTATTAACCTAATTTATTAACCAAAAATGTAAATCAACATGAAATTTGAGGAAATTCCTCTATTTAGCATCAATCAACATATCCTTATCTAACTATTTTCTTCCTAAACTAAACTAATGTTACGAAATTGTTAAATTTCAAGTATTGGTTTAGTTCTTTAAGAATAAATAGCTTAACCTCAAAAAATTAGCAGTAACTGTTTCTAATTTTCCGACTGCAAAAGTACGGACTATATTTTATATTTCCAAATAAAAAATGTTAAAATTTGCATTTTTTTTCAACTTTTTTTAAGTCGAAATTAATCAGCTACTTATCATTAAATTCGATGCAAAAATATGCGGTTAAAATTTGATAGAAAATGATTTTTGTTAGCTTTTGCATAAAAATATTCTTACTTTTGTTAAATAATAGTTAGTTGCGAAAAAAAAGTATAGAAGCTATGGAATATGATTGGAAAGGCAAACAAATTTTGGTTGCCGACGACGAGCGTTTGAACTTCATTTTATTAAATGGCTTACTCCGAAATACCAATGCCGAAATTCATTGGGCCGAAAACGGCGAGGATGCCATCAATGCCTGCCGAAATTTGCCTATCGATTTAATTTTAATGGATTTGCGAATGCCAATTGTAAACGGACTCGAGGCTACGCGTGCAATTAAGGCTATTTCGCCCGAAACGTTGATAATTGTGCAAACTTCATTTAATCAGCCGGAAGATGAAACCGGTTGTATGTTGGCAGGTTGCGATGCTTTTATAACCAAACCTATTGACCGCGACAATGTGTTGATGTTAATTGATAACTTTTTTAAAACTACGTAAAATTTGCTTCATATTATTTGCTTTAATGTGCCGTTTCCGCCTACCTACGGCGGGGTTGCCGAAGTATATTATAAGTTATTGGCAATTAAGCAGCAACAAATTCCGTTTGTTCTGCATTTGTTCACGTATGGCCGACCAATTTTGCCCGAACTTTATGAACTAACCGATAAA
This sequence comes from Bacteroidota bacterium, assembly GCA_020047935.1. Lineage (GTDB taxonomy): Bacteria > Bacteroidota > Bacteroidia > Bacteroidales > JAIFNC01 > JAIFNC01. The sequence goes on along the minus strand of JAIFNC010000319.1, from coordinate 8,709 downwards.
ATTTTTGTGTATAAGCGTAACACCGGAATCCGTAGTTTTTTTTCCATTTTACCGTATATTGTTAAGAGCAGAGTTTCGAAGGAACTGATTAAGAACCTAAAAGCTGATAATTCGCCCATTTTTTGTGAAGGTTTGCATACGGCAGGAATTCTGCTTACAAACTTTAAAAACAGAAACCTTATGCTGAGGATGCACAATAACGAACCGGCGTATTACCACAAGCTTGCCATGTCGGAGCATAATATATTTCGGAAGTTGTATTTTTATTCCGAGGCTTTTAAACTTAAACTTTTTGAACGTAATTTAAAGAAATTCGATACTATTTTTACCATTTCCGACCTTGAAACCGAATATTATAAAAGCAAGCCGGAATTGAGCGGTAAAGTGGTGAAATTACCGGTTTTTCATGCCAATACGGCGGTTACTTCAGTACCGGGTAAGGGCAATTACGTGCTTTTTCACGGAAATTTAGAAGTAGCAGAAAATTATACTTCTGCTATTTATTTAATTGAAACGGTTTTTTCGCGCCTTCAAAAAAAAGTACTTATTGCAGGGCTAAATCCGAATAAAAAACTGATTCAAAAAATTTCACATTATTCTAATATTGAATTAATTGCCTCGCCAAGTGCCGAAGCAATGCAAGTGCTTATTGCAAATGCACATTGTATAGTTTTATATACCATGCAAAATACAGGTACAAAACTTAAATTGCTTAACTCAGTGTTCGCAGGTAGGTTTTGTGTTGCAAATTCGGTTATCAATTCGGAAATGGAACTTAGTGGCGAACTTATAATTGCCAATACTTCGGAAGAAATTATAAACGCTGTCGAAAATTGTTTTTTACAGAATTTTACTGAAAATATGAGTAAACGGCGAAGTTTAATTTTCGAGAAAAACTATGCTAACAGTCAATCAATTAAAATTTTAATCGATAAACTTTAGCTTTTGAATAATAAAACTGCAAAATCCTTGTTTTTATTTAGTCGAATTAAAAAATTCCGTTTATTTTTAATTCGAATTTTAACGTCAAATCGAAATAAATCAACTATATAATTATGAGAACTTTAAATAGAATAATTTTACAATTTGCACTGCTATTTGCAGCAGGCGGTAGCTTGTTTGCCCAAGGTTATAAAATTGAAGTTACCATTAAAGGCAACGAAAATGGAACCGCTATTTTGGGACATTATTTCAATACCAATATGTACCCCGACGACACTATTAAGCTCGACAGCAAAGGCTATGGCGTATTTAAAAAACCTACTGCTATGCCCGACGGAATGTACATTATTTTTATGCCTCCGGGCAAAGTTTTTGAATTTATGCTAAGTTCAGCCGGTCAAACATTTGCACTTAAAACCGACACCGCCGATTTGGCAGGAAAGCTTGAATTTACAGGCTCAGAGGAGAATACCATATTCTCCGGATTTCAAAAATTCAGAATAAATAAAGGCGAAGAAATAAATAGCCTTAAAGATCAACTGGGCAAAGCTACTTCAGATGCTGAAAAAACGACTTTGACCAACCGAATTAATAAATTATCGGAAGAAATTAATACCGAATCGGTACGCATTATAAATACCTACTCAAACTTGTTTTTCGGTAAATTTTTGAAAGCAACTCGCGAAATTGATGTACCCGACTCACCTAAAGATGAAGCCGGCAAAGAGATAGACCCAAATTTCAAGTATAATTATTACCGCGCACATTATTTCGATAATTTTGACGTTGGAAACGCCGGCCTGTTGCGCACTCCAATTTATGAGAACAAAATTAATACCTACATAACCAAATTGGTTCCTCAGGTGCCCGATTCGCTTATTAAAGCCGCCGATTGGTTGATTGCTAAAACCGTACATAACGAAGAATTGTTTAGGTATATGCTTGCAAGCCTTTATAACCGCTACAATACCAGCAATATAATGGGTATGGATGCGGTGTTGGTTTTTCTTATAGAAAAGTACTACTTATCGGGCAAGGCTACTTGGCTAACCGAAAAATCGAAAAAAGAGATGGAAGAATTGGTTTTGTTGAAAAAACCAAACTTAATTGGTAAAGTTATTCGCGATTTTACCTTCCAACGGGTTGATGATGATGCTTTTGTTAACTCAATTTCGCATCCGGAAATAATTGCAACCACCTTTGGCAAAGATTTCAAATTAAATCAAATTAAATCGAAATACACGTTGTTAATTTTTTGGGAGGCCGATTGCAGTCATTGTAAAGTTGCTTTGCCCGATTTAGGTTCGCGTTACGCCCGAATGAAAAGCAAAGGATGCGAAGTTATGGCAATTCATATGCTTTCCGGCGACCCCGGACGACAAAAATGGTTCGAGTTTATTAATAAGAACCAGCTGTTGGGTTGGATAAATGTTTGGAGTCCGTATTCGGCTGATTATAAAGTTATTTACGACATTAAAAGCTCGCCGGTGGTATACTTACTCGATGAAAAGAAAGCAATACTTGCAAAACGAATTGGAGTAGATCAAGCCGAGGGGCTTTTGTACGAACGCGAATTTAGGGATTTGATACAAGGTAAAACCGAAGTTTCTCAAGAAGAGTTGCTGGTAATTGCAAAAAAATATGTAGATGCTATTACTGAAATGCCTGCTATGGAATTGGTTCAGGAATTTTTGCTGAATTATTTTGATGCAACTAACAAACCCGAACTTGAGCGTTACATTAAGGCAATTATAACCAAAAACAAGTGGGAGCCTTCAAAAAAAGAAACGCATTAATTTACATAGATTTAATTTGTAATTTTTAACTATTCTTATTGAAATAAAAAAACGTGAAAACTAAATTTAGTGCATTCATAATCAGCTTATTGATAGCTGTTACTGCATATTCGCAAAAAGGTCATAATATCGAATTTAAAATAAACGGGCTTGCCAACGATACGGTTTATTTGGCGTATCATTACGGCTCCAAAGTTTATGTTGAAGATACCTTAGTACTTGATAAACAAGGAATAACGATAACTAAAGGCAACGATACCATTCCGAGTGGCTTGTATCTATTATTCTTGCCTTCGGGCAAATATTTCGATTTAATTATTGATAAAGACCAGCATTTTTATTTCGAAAACGATACATCGAATTTTATCCAAGCCGCTAAAATTAAAGGTTCCGATGAAAACTTGTATTTCTATGAATATCAGCAAAATTTGGAAAAAAAATATACCGAACTCGATGCAAATTTGGTAATGCTCGAAAGTGCTTTTACTTCGGCAGATTCAATAAAAATAAAGGCAAAAATTGAATTGATTGAAACCGAAATTGAAACCTACCGAACCGAAACCAATAAAAAACATGCAAACTACTTTTATACTAAACTAATACTCAGTTCAAAACATCCGGAGCCGCCAAAAAAACTAATCGAAAGTTCAACCGATTCATTATTCGCATATCGCTATTATAAAACGCATTACTTCGATTATACCGATTTTACCGACGTGAGAATGCTTCGTACGCCAACTTTCGAAAAAAGCATATTAACATATTTGAACCAATTAATTGCCTTGCATCCCGATTCGGCAATTTTGGAATGCGAGCAAATGCTGGATAAAGCAAAAGGAAATTATGAAATCTGGCGATTTGTATTAACCGCTCAATTTCAGGTTTTTAACCGCAGTTCGATTATGGGAATGGACAAGGTTTTTATTTATCTGTCGGACAAGTATTTTTTAACTGAAAAAGTAAATTGGGTAAGCCCTGAATTTAAAACCCAATTAAAAAACCATATTGAAATTATGAAACCGTCGCTTATAGGCAACATTGCACCCGATTTAAAACTGCCAACTGCCGACGAAAAATTTGTGAGAATTTCCGATACGGAGGCCGACTACACCATTTTGTACTTTTGGGATGTAGATTGCGGACATTGTGCGCAGGAAATACCCGAATTAAATAAGTTTTACAAGGAAAATAAGAGCAAAAAATTTGAGATAATTGCTATTTATACACAATTGGATAAACAAAAATGGATGGATTTTATTGATAAAGAACAGTTTGAATGGATTAATTGTTGGGATCCCGACCAGGTTTCGAATATGAAATCGTTGTATTATATTAACAGTACTCCAGTTATTTATTTGCTCGATAAAGATAAACGTATTTTGCTTAAACGTATTACCTTAGAAGTGTTGAAACAGTATTTGAAACCACGAATAAATTGAAATTTATGAAAAAAATATTTTTAATCGTATACGCTTTTTTAGTGTTTATTTCCGCCAATGGGCAAGAAACCAAAATAACTTTTAAAGCAAATCAACTGCCTAACAGTAAAATAGTTGCCGGCTATTACTTTGCCGACCAACATTATGTTACGGATACCATTAAAACCGATGCCAAAGGAGTAGGAGTATTCAAACGTTCTGAGCCATTAAATAAAGGTATTTACTTTTTTGTACTCGACAATAAAAAATATTTCGATTTACTTTTGGGCGAAGACCACGAATTTACAGTAAGCATTGATACTGCTGATATGGTAGGCAAGATGAAAATTTCGGGCAGTAAACAAAATATTGCATTTAATAAGTTTCAGCAAGAAATGACCCCAAATAGTTTGGAACAAAACAAACTTTACGAACAGCTAAAAACTGCTACGGAAACAGAAAAAGCCGGATTAAACGAAAAAATTGAGCAAGTAAATGCCAATATAGATGCACTTTGGCAAAAATATGCCAAGGAATATGAAGGTACCTTTATGGCAAAAATACTGAATGCCATGTATGGCGGCAAAAATACTCCGGATAATGTATATGGCAGTTTCGATATGAAAGAAACCGGACTGTTAAATACTCCGCTTGTATTTAGCATGGTACGCGCTCATTTGGCACAGCACATTAAAAAGCCGGTGGCAATAATTAATATCGAAAACGATAAACTGATAAATGCAGCCATGGATAACCCAAAAATGTACGAATACATATTGAATTATCTGTTTAATTTCTATAACACCTTTTATAAAGTTGGTATGAATGAGGTTTTTGTATATTTGTCTGAAAACTATTACCTTAACAATAAAGTACCGTGGATGAATGCCAAAGATTTGGAAGCCATTCGCGCACGTACCGGTGAAATGAAAGCTTCGATGGTTGGGCAAAAAGGACACGATTTTACTATGGTTTCGCACTTGGGAGATAGCATAAACCTGTACCAAACCGATGCAAAATATATACTCCTGTATTTTTGGGCTACCGGCTGCACACATTGCGATGCAACCACTTCCGAATTGTTGGCTTTTAATACCGAACTGGGCACAAATGCCGATATTGCTATTGTATCGGTAAATACTCGCGACGATGAAAAAGCTTGGCACGAGTACATTCAAAAAAAAGGTTTGCCTTGGACCAACGTTTGGGACCCGAAAAACAAATCGGGCTACAGCATGTATTACTATGTGGTTAGCACGCCTATTTTGTATTTGCTCGACCAAAACCGTGCAATACTCACAAAGCGTATTGGCGATGTAGAAATTAACGATTTACTGAAACAATTGCTGCAGCAAAAAGAACGGTATTTGAAAAAATAGGCAGTGATTTTTTGTTTAAGTTTAACTTTAAAAAATGAAAAGGATTTTTTGAATTTAGTTATTCGAAAAATCCTTTAATAGTAGATAATTTTATGAATCATACATTTACAGCAATCGATTTTGAAACAGCAGTCGGCAAACGCTACAGTATTTGCCAAATTGGTTTGGTACGCGTTGAAAACGGCAACATTGTTGACGAAATTGATATGCTGATACAACCGCCTTTTAATGAGTATTTTCCGATGAATACTTCAATACACGGAATAAGTGCACGAATGACCAAAAACTCACCTACATTTGCCCAAGTTTGGTCGTCGATTAAGCATTTTTTCGAAAACCAAGAAGTGGTGGCACACAACGCATCGTTCGATATGAGTTGTTTGAAGCAAGTACTTGAATACTATAAGTTGGAACCGGTTAAACTTACAAGTAACTGTACATTAAAAATTTATGGCGAAAAATTGAATTTACTTTGTGCTAAATACCATATTCCGCTCGACCACCACAATGCGTTGAGCGATGCCAAGGCTTGCGCAAAATTATATCAAATGCACTTAAACAAAACCAATTGATTATTTAATTCGGTTATTTATTATGATGCAATTTTTTTCGTACTTGTACTAATAATATCTGGTTCTATGTTCGAATTTATTGAAAATATTTACGGTCCTGATTTTTTGTGGTTCTATGGTATTTATGCAACCGTAATAATTCTTGTAACTTATTTAATTGCAAAAAACGATGGTACAAAATATTTACATGTTCCGGAACCCACCAATATTACGCCATTTCATATTTCTTATTTAATTAACGGATTAAGCGGTTCGATTAATTTGGCTGTTTTTAGTTTATTGAAAAAGAAAAATATAGAAATTGTTAGAATATCCAAAAGCTCACATTTACTAGTTATTGGTAAGAATCATACCGCTATTGGAGATGATTTATTGGAAAATTTTGTACTGCAACAAGTACAAACTAACATAAAATATGAAGACTTATTCAAAAAAGAATGGTTGGATTCCGTGAGTAACCTACTGGAACCATATACGATTAAATTGTTGGAATATAAATTATTAAGAAGTTCTAACGACAAGAAAAGGCTTAATTATTTGGCTTTAAAAGCTGCTATTTTATTACTCTTGGTTAGTGGTGTTAAACTCTATTTTGGCATTTTATACGATTTACCGGTACTTCTTTTGATAATCCTTATGATTTTTTCTTTAATTCTAATTTATTTATTGTTGGATCCACAGGCTAATAAACCTACACAATTAGGGCGAAAATTTATTTCTGAAGCGGCTAAACGCTTCATGTGGTTAAAAAAGTCAAACAATAAATCGGTAATTTCGGATGATTCTTTGCTATACGGTGTAGCAATTTTCGGATTGACCTCATTTACCGGTTCATCTTTTGGAAACGAATTTTCTGAATTTGCCGAATTAGAAAGCAACCGAAAATATTCGAATGATACGAACAGCAATTCCGGTGCCGGTTGCAGCAGCGATTCCGGCAGCGGTTGTAGTTCAGAAAGCGGAAGCGGATGCGGGGGTTGTGGAAGTAATTGATTTAGAATAACTATCGATGGAATGCATAGAACGAATAAAATTATATCAGAAGAAGAAGCCGTAAATGATTAAAAAAAGATGTTTCAGAGAACTCAATAATAGAAGTTTTAAATTGCTAAATGGTAAATTAGGAAATTATTTTTTTTTATCTAATTTTGAAATAAAATAAGTCTTAACTTGATAATTAAGAATTGTTTTCAATTGAATTTTTTTTTGTACTTTTAACCGTTTTAAAACTCTGAGCTATGATAACAGAATTTATTAAAAGTATTTACGGCCCCGATTTTTTATTGATTTATGCCGTATTTTCAGCAATAATTATTTTTGTAACCTACCGTATTGCAAAAAACGATGGAACGCAACATTTGCCGGTACCCGAACCAACTAAATATACGCCGTTTATACTTTCGTTGCTTACACACGGGGTTAAAGGTTCTGTAAGTTTGGCGTTGTTTAGTTTATGGCAGAAAAAAAGAATTGAAATTGATAACACAGCAGGCGGTGCAATAAAAATTACCGATAACTCAAAACCATTAGTTGGCGATGATGAATTGGAAACCTTTGTACTGAAACAAGCCCATATTGGCAGAACCTACAGCGAGTTTTTCAAAAAAACACTTTTTCCGGAAGCACAAGCACTAATGAACCCATACCTTGCTAAGTTGGTAGAGCTAAAATTGTGTTTAGCGGTATAAAATTGTATTTGGGCATTGTACGCGATAAACCGGTGGCTTTTTTGGTAATGCTTATGATTTTGTCGATTATAATTTTATATTCGGTAATTAATCCGACAGCTTCAAAACCAACACTTTTAGGTGTAAAGTTTATAAAAGCTTCAAATGCCCGATTCGAGTATATGAAAAAAGCGCCGGACGAATCGATAATGGCCGATAATAGCTTGTTGTACGGTGTTGCCTTGTTCGGAATAGGTGCTTTTGCAGCCACATCGGCAGGTAGTGCATTTGCCGACCCGGCAGAATGGGAACGTAAGTATAATGCTTCGGGTAGCGGCTGCAGTTCCGATTCAAGCAGCAGCTCCGATTCAGGTAGCGGTTGCAGCAGCAGTAGCAGCGATGGCGGTGGAAGCGGTTGCGGCGGTTGCGGAGGAGGAGACTAAGTAATCTATGGCAATTACCAAATTTACGTTCCAGTGGCATATTACCGAACTATGCAATTACCGTTGTGTGCATTGTTATCAGGAAAATTATACCGAAAAAGGTGCCGATTTGTTGGTGTTAATCGGTTATTTGGATAAAATTGAGGCATTTGTTTCCGAATTAAGTAAAAGCAATAAACAAGTAAAACCGCACATTAATTTTACCGGCGGCGAACCGTTTATTAAACCCGGTTTTTTAGATTTGCTTACCGAAGTCAGACAACGAAAAATTTTTACCTTCGGAATTTTAACCAACGGTTTTCTGTTGCCTGAGACCGAATTATTGAAACTTAAAGCACTTAACCCCAAATTTATACAGTTAAGTATTGAAGGCAACCGCGAAACCAATGCTGCCATTCGCGGCAAAAATTCGTACCTCGAAGTAAGCAAAGCCGCTTTGGTTTATAAGAAATTGGGTATTCCGGTTTTGTTATCGTTTACTTCCAACAGCCG
>JAIFNC010000151.1 GCA_020047935.1 Bacteroidota bacterium | reverse complement strand
TATTCAATTCTCCTACTAAAGTTTTTAAAAATGTTTGCAATGGAGTATTAGTATAGCTTTCAAAATTAATATGTGCCACTTTGTAACCTATGGCTTCAAGCTTATTGGCAAGTTGTCTGAAATAGGTACTTTTGCCCGTTTGACGCGGTGCCCAAATGGTAAAATATCGGTCGTTCTTTACCAATTCGATACCTTTGGTTATTAAATTGTGACGAACAATGGTATAATGATTTTCTGCTATATTAGGGCCGGATGTATTAAAATATCGCATGGCTTTTTGTTTTTATTTGCAAAGTTACGAAATTTTTTAGTGAATTTGTTCCGAACATTATTCTGTCGCATTTTTTTAATCATTTTCAAATTCAATACATCGCCTTATCTTTCACCGGAATTAATTCGCTAAATTATTCATATTAAACATTTTAAATTTAAATGATATGTTTAATAACATGTTTTAAGTTTTAAACTTAACATAAATAAATTATTAACATACAAACATATTTTGTTTTATTCTGAAATAAAAACTTTACAATTAATAACTATCATATTTTAAGGAAGTTAAAAAAATAGAAAAATTAATAATTGCAATCCGGCGGCAAGCTAAAATTTTCCGAAACATGAGTTTTATCGTTTGAAGGCACATTTCAATTTACTACCTTTGCAGCCGAATTTAGGAAAATTCAGAAATAAAAAGCATTATAAAACAGGCAGTTTTAGCTGCTTAAAAATAGCAAAATAGCATGAAAACAACAGCATTTACACAATTTCACGAAGCCTTTGGTGCTCGTATGGTCGAATTTGCAGGCTATAAAATGCCAATTGAATATGTTGGTATAACCAAGGAACACAACACCGTACGCAACAGTGTGGGCGTGTTTGATGTATCGCACATGGGCGAAATTTGGGTTAAAGGCCCTAAAGCACTGGATTTTGTACAAAAAGTTACTTCGAACGATGCTTCGGTTTTAACTCCGGGCAAAATTCAGTACTCTTGCTTTCCAAACGGAAAAGGCGGGATTGTGGACGATTTGTTGGTTTATTATTACAGCGAAAATAAATATTTGCTGGTGGTAAATGCTTCGAATATAGAAAAAGATTGGAATTGGCTGGTTTCGCAAAACAATATGGGTGTTGAATTGGAAAATGCCTCGGACAATATTTCGCAATTGGCGGTACAAGGGCCCAAAAGTATTGAAGCTTTGCAAAGCCTTACCGATATAGACTTAAACGACATTCCGTACTACACTTTTAAAGTGGGCAAATTTGCCGGTGTCGAAAACGTAATTATCTCGGCTACAGGTTATACCGGTGCAGGCGGTTTCGAATTATATATGTACAACAGCGATGCCGAGAAAATTTGGAAAGCAGTGTTTGAAGCCGGTGCAAAATGCGACATTCAGCCCATTGGTTTGGCAGCTCGCGATACCTTGCGTTTGGAAATGGGTTTCTGCTTGTATGGCAACGATATTGACGATACCACCTCGGCAATTGAAGCCGGTTTGGGCTGGATAACCAAATTTGCCGACCACAAAACCTTTATTGACAAAGATTTACTGTTGCAACAAAAAAATAGCCCAATTGTACGCCGTTTAAAAGGTTTTGTAATGCAAGAAAAAGCCATTCCGCGCCACGGCTACGACATTGTAAACGAAAAAGATGAAAAAATTGGCGTAGTAACTTCAGGCACCATGTCGCCCTCATTAAACGTAGGTTTGGGTATGGGCTATATAAATGCCGGCTATTTAAAAGAAGGAACCGAAATTTACATTAAAATTAGAAATAAAGCGGCAAAAGCACAAATAGTTAGTTTGCCTTTCTACAAAAAATAAACATACGCAATTAAATTATAACCAATTAAAAACTATTTTAAAATGAAACCACAAGATTACATTGCCAGAGAAGACAAGTACGGAGCACATAATTATCATCCGCTTCCCGTAGTATTGGAGCGCGGCGAAGGCGTATTTGTTTGGGACGTTGCCGGTAAAAAATATTTCGACTTTTTGTCGGCTTATTCGGCAGTAAACCAAGGACATTGCCATCCTAAAATTGTAGGAGCATTAACCGAACAGGCTAAAAAATTGACCTTAACTTCGCGCGCTTTTTACAACAACGTGTTGGGCGAATACGAAGAATTTGCAACCAAATATTTTGGCTACGACAAACTGTTGCCAATGAATTCGGGTGCCGAAGCCGACGAAACCGCTTTGAAATTGGCTCGTAAATGGGGTTACATGAAAAAAGGCATAGCCGAAAACGAAGCCAAAATAATTGTTTGCGCCGACAATTTCCACGGTCGCACCATTACTATCATTTCTATGTCAACCGATCCGGATTCATACGGCGGATTTGGTCCATATACTCCGGGTTTTGTAACTATTCCTTACAACGACTTAAATGCATTGGCAGAGGCGTTAAAAGACAAAAACGTTGCTGCATTTCTTGTTGAACCAATTCAGGGCGAAGCCGGTGTATTTGTTCCGGATGCAGGTTATTTGAAAAAAGCGTTCGATATGTGTAAAGCAAACAACGTGTTGTTTATTGCCGACGAAGTTCAAACAGGTATTGCTCGTACCGGAAAATTATTGGCTTGCGACCACGAAGGCGTTCACCCGGATATTCTTATTTTAGGAAAAGCCCTTTCGGGTGGCGTATTGCCTGTTTCGGCAGTTTTTGCCAACGACGAAATAATGCTATGCATTAAACCGGGCGAACACGGCTCGACCTTTGGCGGTAACCCGCTTGCAGGTAAAGTGGCTATTGCTGCATTGGAAGTTATTCGCGACGAAAAATTAGCCGAAAATGCCGAAAAATTAGGTAAAATCTTCCGCAATAAACTTACCGAAGTTAAAAGCGATATGATTGAATTGGTTCGCGGTAAAGGTTTACTTAACGCTATAGTTATTAAGCCTAAAAACGGCAAAACCGCATGGGATGTTTGCGTAAAAATGGCAGAAAACGGCTTATTGGCGAAACCAACCCACGGTCATATTATTCGTTTTGCTCCACCATTGGTTATTAACGAAGCACAAATTTTGGAAGCAGTTGAAATTATCAAAAAATCGATAGCTGAAATTGGTGCTTAATACGTTTTCGCATTAAATAAAAGAACTTGCCTGTATACATAGGCAAGTTCTATTTTGGACCTTAAATAAATTGAATAAAAAGCTTCGTAAATAGTCTCGCCAACTATTTTGAGCACGGTTTTTGAAACTGGATTGTTTGTAATTGAAACTTAAATGCATTTTTATAGAATTGTATTATCGTTAGTTTTTCTAAACATTGTACAATTAAGCTTTTCGCAGTCTGCCGATGAGCTATGGCAATTTCTATATAAAACCTATTTGCCGGTTGAAACCGGTGCACATCCGCAAACCCTTACAATTATTGAAACCAACGACGGCATCCTCTATTTTGGCAATGGTTCGGGTATTTCGGAATTTTATGGCAATAACAATTTAGTTCTCAAGCTTCCTAAAAAATCTACCGCATTAAAATTTGCTAAAGATTCTGCCGGAACAATTTATGCCGGCGGTATAAACGAATTCGGAATTATTGGCAGAGCCCATAACGGAAAATCGATTTTTCGTCCGCTGGATGTTGCCTTACCCAATAAATTTAAAGAATTTGGTACAATTTACAATATTTTGGTCGGTAAAAATTCAGTTTGGTTTGTTGCGCAAAACTACATATTCGAATATACGAAACGAGAAATTAGAACCATAAAATCGTATTCTAAAATTATCAATTCGACGCTTTACAACAACTTGCCTTTGGTTACTTGTGCCAACAACAAAATACTTTTGCTTACAGACAATACACTAACAGAAATTAAAAACGACAGCATTTCATTAACTGCTAAATTTCAATTCGCTCAATTTCACAATTTTAAAGGCGCCAACCCACCATCGTTTAAAACACTAACCGAACTGGACAAACAGTATAAAGCCCTTGCAAACCCAAAGTTTCCGGCATATAACACCATCAGAAATGTAAAGTGCTTAAACGAAAACCTTTTCATAATTACAACCGTTAACGAAGGGGCGGTTGCATTGGATAAGAATTTAAACCTAATTGCACAATTTGGTACCCAACACGGCTTAGATAACAATACGGTAAACGATGCCTTAGTTGATAACGAAGGTAACCTTTGGCTTTGCACCAATTCAAGCGTTGAACGCTTATTATTGGACAAATCTATTTTAAGACTTAAACTTCCGCTCGAATCCAAAAATAATATTGAAGACCTGTTTTTTACCAAAGAAACCACCTACATTGCGGGGCACAACGGGCTGTTCGAACTAAAAGACAACCAAATTTCGAAATTAAATAATTTTAACACCCGTGCCTGGTGTATTGAAGAAATTACCAACCCGATTACCAACCAAAAAATCATTGTTTCAGGCACCGACCACGGCATTTCAATGGTTCAAAACTCGGTGCTAACTTCGCTATATTATGCCGAAAACTCCGTTTTTTCGATTAAACAAAGCCAATTGTATCCGAATTTTATTTTTATTGCAACCAATACCGGTATCGAAATTTTGAAATGGGTAGACAATAAACCCGAACTTTTTTACGCTGCACCGCAAACCCAAAGCTATAATGTACGCAGTATTGAAATTGATAACAAAGGCGTTTTGTGGGCAGGTTCGTACCGAAGCGGAATTTTCCGTTTGAACCCCGATGCTAAAAGTGGCTTACCCACTCTATTTGAGAGTTTTAAAGAAGTTAAAGCTTTAGGCGAAAGGCGAAATCTAATGGTTCACTCGATAAACGACCAAGTAGTATTTTCAACAGAAAAAGGAATAATGTTGTATAACGAAATTTATAATATTAGTGTAGTAGATAATACCATCATTTTAGCCGGGCTAAATAAAGCTACCGACCCGATATTGGCGTTTAAAATAAATTATGGCGGGCTTACGAACTTAAATTATCCTTTCAACGCATTTCAATACGGATTTTTTCTGGCCGCAAAATACAATAAAAGCGATGAGTCGGTTTGGTTGGGCGGTTCGGAAGGTATTCACCGATTTACCCAAGCCGGCAAACAAGCTACTAAAGTGCCCGAACTATGCATTTTCTCGCTCAAATTTAGCGATTCGCTGCTCTACTTTGCAAACAAACGCATTAATACTCATTCTTCGGAATCGAACGAAACAAAATGGCTCGGTGTTCAAACTAACCAATTGCCACTTATTATAAATGCATCTTTATTAAGTCATTACAACACCGAACTTAATAAATATGCCTATCGTATTATTTCGGATGACACCCTTAGTTTCGAGTATTCAAAAAAATCGGAAATTAGCATAAACAACCTAAGTTCGGGTAAGTACCGTATTGAAATTTATGGCAAAAATGCGCTTGGTACGGAATCGAAACCACTTATTGTAAACCTGCGAATATTGCCTGCATGGTATCAAACATGGTGGTTTTACCTTAGCTGTACCTTGTTGCTTTTACTCCTGTTACGCATTGCATTTACCCATTACAACAAGCGTATTACGCGCCAAAATCGTAAATTGGAACTGATTGTAAAGTTGCGAACTCGCAAAATACAATTGCAAAATGTGGAATTATCGCAAAAAACACAAGACCTGAATCATGCCATTGACGAACTTAAAAAATTGTCGATAGTAGCCGATAATACCGGAAATATGGTCGTAGTATTCGATAAAAAAGGTGAATTTCAGTGGGTCAATAAATCGTTTACCAAAATACTACAATACAACTTTACCGACCTTGCCCAAACCGGCATAAAAACCATTTTCGATTTGTTTGGTGAAGAAGAAAGCACCTATAAAATAACAAATTGCATTAAAAACCTCGAATCGGTGGCTTGGGAGCTGCCTATTCTGAAGAAAAACAATAGAAAACTTTGGGTACATACCGCACTTTCACCGGTGGTAAACGAAATGGGTACCTTAATTAATTTGGTAATGATAATTACCGACATAAGCGATTTAAAAGAAGCAGAAATGCAACTACTTCAAAAAAATGAAGAAATAGCCTTACAAGCACACGCCTTAGAAACCTCGAACCACGAATTGGAAAAACTAAGTTTGGCGCTGCGCGAAACCGACAACGCCGTTTTTATTATGAACGCCGAAGGGTACATTGAATGGGTAAACGAAGGTTTTACCGGTATTTATGGTTATACGCTGAATGAATTTGCTGCTAAATTTGGCAGAAACTTATTTGAAGTAAGCACCAACCCCGAGATAAGGGCTGTTTATAAAAAAATTGTTGAAGACCACGAAACGGTAATTTACGAAAGTTACATTATGTCGTCTCAAGGAGAAAAAATTTGGGTGCAAACTACCATTACTCCCATAAAAGATTTAGACGGCAATGTTTCGAACTTAATTGCCATAGATTCCGACATTCGCAAATTGAAAAAAGCAGAGCACGAAATACAGGAAAAAAGCCTACAGATATTTAACCAGAAGGAAGTGCTGGAATTGCAGAACGAAGAAATTTTGACCCAACGCGACCGATTGAAAGAGCAAAAAGACGAAGTTGAACGCAGGAACCGCCACATTAATGCCGGTTTACGCTATGCCCGTACCATTCAAAAAGCATTTTTGCCCGACAAAAAGCAGATGCAAGAAGCCATGGATTTTTTTCTGATTTTTAGACCAAAAGAAATTGTTTCCGGCGATTTTTATTGGTTCTCGCCTATTCGAAACACCGTAGATGATATTGAAAGCTACATAGTTGCCGTAGTCGATTGCACCGGACATGGTGTTCCGGGCGCATTTATGAGTATGCTCGGAAGCCGATTGCTAAACGAAATTGTAAACGACCGCAAAGTTACCAACCCTTCTACAATTTTAGAATTGTTGGATGAAGGAATTAATAACCAATTAAAACAGCAAATAACTGAAAATAACGATGGTATGGATGTGGCGTTGTGTTTCATAAAACCAACTGCCGATGGAACAACGCAAATAATTTTTTCGGGTGCCAAACGTCCAATTTATATTTACCGATCCGAAAACGATGCCATTGAAGTGCTTAAAGGCGTGCGCCGACCCATTGGCGGTACACAATTTATAGAATACAAAATAAATTTTGTAAACCAAGAATTTATTGTTAAAAAAGGCGATATGCTTTATTTGCTAACCGATGGTTTTGTAGACCAACTAACCATGAAAGGCAAAAAATTCGGGACCAAACAATTTTTACAAATGCTAAAACAAACTGCAGCTGAACCGGTTGAAGTTCAGAAAGATAAACTGGAACGGAAGTTCAATGCTGCAGTTGGATATCAGGAACAAATTGATGATATTACCTTACTCGGAATTAGGTGCTAAGCTTTTTTCGGGCGCATATTTTCAAGTACAAATATAAGCTCGGTAAGCAATACTTTTTTCTCGTCAATCGCCTTTATCGCTTCGTGTTTTGTTTCATTAATAAGCATTTCAAGTTCCACCAACGGAATTTCGACCGTTATGTTTTCAACTACCGTAAGTGCTTCAATTGCAGTAATATAATCTTCTTTAACTGCCAATTGTACAAACATTCGAATATAACTCGAATAATCCATCCCTGATTCCCAGCACGATTGCACCAAATTGCGGTAAATTGGTCGGTATTTGGGGTTGGAAATAAGTTCGATAATTACCGGAATAGCCGATTTTTCTTTTATATCGTCGAGCAAATTCTGAATTTCGGCAACAATCAATCGGTCGGTAGTTTTTAAAAGCAAATCGGCCAAAATTGGAATAATTGCAGGCGAACCTTCGCTCCGAAGTTCTTTAACAGCAGCTACCACATCGGCATTATTCCCGGAAAAAAGTCGCAGACTAATTTCGCTAAGTAAATTTGGGTTCATACGTATTTGTTTAGGTTGAAATAAGCTTTGTTTTCAAATAATTTCCTGTAAACGAATTTGGTGCTAAGATAATTTGTTCCGGCGTTCCTTCAAAAACCAAATTGCCGCCGGTAGTGCCACCATCGGGGCCCAAGTCTATAATCCAGTCGGCCGATTTAATTATTTCGGCATTATGCTCAATTACAACCACACTGTGCCCTCTATCAATCAGCGCATTAAGTGCCTTAAGCAGTTTCTGAATATCATGAAAATGAAGTCCCGTAGTTGGCTCATCAAAAATAAACAAGC
>JAIFNC010000204.1 GCA_020047935.1 Bacteroidota bacterium | reverse complement strand
TCACTGCCACAACCTGCATCTTTGTGCAGTATGTCGTCTATATTTTTAAAGGTCTGTTCAAACATTTATTAATTTATTAAATTGTCTACCCTAATTTTCGATTTACAAAAGTAGTGTTTACGTTTCAGTGTTTTGCGTTTTATGTCGTTTTAATTGGTTACGGACGGAAACGCACTTGCGGCGGTGACTTTGGGCGGCTTGCGAAATGAAGCGAAGCGTAGCGAGCGAAATAAAGCAAGCTACCCACCAGCCACTTACCGCTATATGCGATATTATGTTTCTTTTTATCAATCATTTATGTAATCAATTTTAAGATAATCAACTACAATTGTTGTATTACCTTCTGCTTTAAATCCAATTTTGTTATCATAGAACGATACAAATATCTGATTTTTAATGAATTGTTCATTGACATAGAAGTAGTACTTATTGTTTATTTTTCTTATCGTTAATTTGTTATAGGAATTAATTGGGTTAACATTTAGTTCTAACCAGTCTTGCCAATAAACATATGTACTATAATCATAATAACCAATCCATAGTTTTTGATTGCTTGAAAATGCATAACAGAAAAATTTGTAACCATCTGAATTACTATACCCCCAAATAAAACTGTTACCATTATTATTAAGACTTTCTGTTATTTTTATAGATGTTTCAATTTCAAAATCTCGTTGCTGGTCAATCGCTTTGTTTATCGAAGTGATTGATGCACTTGTAGTTTTATTTTGATATATATATGCTCCATTTTCTATGTTCAAATATGCTTGGTTTGAATTGAGTACTTCCCAACCATTGGAATTATTATCAAAGGTTTCATTAAAATATGAAACACGTTTTGAATCGGGAACTCCTGAATATACATCTGCTTCGATATATTCATAATTATCATAGCCATTGCTACCCAAAAATTCTCTTTCAAAAAATGCCGGTTCTATTTCTTCGCACGAAATAAATGCCAAAACAATAAATATGTAAATATAGTTTTTCATGTTCTTTTAAAGTTTTAAAATTAATCTAAATCAAGCTCATCTTCATCAATGTCATTGTTTCGAGCGCACTCTATTATACACCTTTTAACAACTTCTCTGGCTACTTCTGTTGCATTATCAAATCCGGTATCGTTAAAACCCCATATTTCAATTTCCCATCCTTTAGATTGTCTATCGTACACAATATCATAAGTATCGCCATTCTTTAATTCTAATTTATAATGGTCTTCATCATAACCTTCGTTGTAATAATCGTATTCTAAACTTTTAACAGCACACTCACTACTACATTCATTAAAATTTATAATATTTTCTTCTCTTCGTTTTCTTTCGTATTCGGCTCTTTCGCGTTCTCTTTCTTGTCTTGCTATTTCTTCACGTCTTCTTTGCTCTTCACGTCTGATTCGTTCATTTTCTTCGTATCTGAATGCTGCCGATAAGCGATCGTTTACTTCATTTGTATAATTTCCATCAGAAAAATAATTCAAGTATTCTTTACAAGAATAAGAATCAGTGTTTGATGTCATATTGTAAACTTTGCTGTCAAATTCATTTTTTCGATTGGGATAAAGCCTTACAAGTTCGGCAAATTCGCTAATAGATGATGCACTTAAAACTTTGTAGTTTTCTTGTGCTAAGGGTAAAAAATTCTTTGGATCGGGAAGGTTTTGATAATTAGCCAAATAATTTGAATAATCCGATGCACTGTTACACGCATTAAATTGTTCGGTGAGTTTTTGTAAGTATTTATTGAACGCATTTGCTTTAAGCGTAGAATCCATGTAAGACATGTTGTTTATTATTGTGGGAATTTCAGTCCAAGTAGCTGAATTTATAAGGTTTGTAAATACTTTTGTTAAATTGTCGTTTGTACGGGAGTATTTGTTGGTAAAGGCAGAAACTTGGCTGAGTTTATTTATTTTATTGGCTAAAAAATCGTCATCGTTCTGAATTACGTTTGGATATTTATTTACAGCCGAATAAGCATCTTCAAAGGTATTGCTTTGGTAAATGTATTTTTCTTTTACTTTATTGCTGCTATTCAAATCGGGATAAATTTGAACCAATTCGGGTAGATTTTCTCTACTTAAATTATTTAACAATCGGGTTACAATATCATCGGCGTAGATACTTGTTGGAAATTCTGTTTTAAACCAACTTAAATCGTTAGTTGTTAAAACAAAATCTTTTGCTTTTTTTTCTGTTTGGGTTGTAAATTTAGGAAATTTATTTTTTACTTCTATACATTGGCTTAAATTATAGCTTGTTTCGAGTATTTTGTTATGCATATCAAGCTCATGATTGTTATTAGGAAATAAATTTAACATTTCAAAATAGTCTGAACGTGTAAAATTATTTGACAGGGATTGTTTACAGATGTCATTTACATTTGCACTATTTTTTGAAAAAACAGTATGAAAATCCCGTGCGTCCTGCATATTTTTAGCTAAGAAATTTGTTTCGGCTGAATTATGTATAACCATGAAATTAGAATTATCATTTTGTCTTACTAACAGAAAATTTTTGTTTGCTTTTTTTATCCATTCATTTGGATTTGTTGAGGATTTATAATCACCCCAACCAACAGCCTTATTGAGCAAATAAGTAAGCGTATAACCCGTAAATACACCAAGCACCCCGCCAGCAATTGATAGGTTTTGCTTTTTTGAACCTTTATATTCTGCAAAATAGTTACTGTTTTCAGATGCTTTATAGCCTAAATATCCACCCGCTGCTGTTCCAACGAAAAATGAGCCAACACCTATTGGCGTTAATACCTTATCATAATGTGCATTACTAACTTGAACTCTTTGATTGTAATCAGGCGTAGATAATGAGCCACTGTCAGGCTTATAAACAGCACAACTACTTAAAAATATTGCAAATAGAAATAAATATTTATATGTTTTCATGACAATCAATTTTTAAAATTTAAAACCCAAATTTGCAGATAGTTGATAAAATGGCATTTTGTCGTTGAAAAGCGAATGCTTATATTCAATTGAATAGGACATAAGTTCAAAATTAAACATTACACCAAGTTTATAAATAGGACTTGATGTGTTTTTTGCCATTTCTACAATATCACTATAATCTTTACCGCTTTCTTCTATCAATGGTGGACCAACATATAATTGTGAGATTTGATAGCCTGCACCTAAATATGGTATAAAATATTTTGTTTTTGACAATAAAGGTAATAATACTGCTAACTCTCCTCCTCTATGTCTTACTTTAACTGTATCGGCATTTTGCCAACCAGCAACATCTTCAACTGTAAACTGTGAAGAAAAATAACCTAAATCAAACATTAAAGGGTAGGCTGCCGTAATTCTTAAATTTACTGTATTTCCCCAAGTCCTTTTTATATTTCCATTTTTTAAATGCCCTTTAAATGTAGAATTTATAAAATCTGTCTGATGATAACCATAAGTAAGAATTACCTTATCTTCTTCAAAGTCATCTTTCACATTCCCTTTGAAAAAATTTTCACCTTCGATACGAAAACCAATACCCGCATTAAACTGACTAAATGCTAATTCGTTATCTTTTTTAAAAGATTGTTTAAACTCTGTATTAAAAAAGAATGTTCTACCAGTATTAATGGTTAAGCCTATTTTCCAGAAAGGCTCACCTGAACTGTTCTTATATACTCGTTTCGCCTCACTGTCAAAAACACTTGTACCAACTGAACTCGTATAGTAACCATACCCTGCTCCGATATATGGTAGAAGAAAAGTAGCATTTGGAAGAGTTAAATTTGCACCTGCTTCAAAACCTGTAAATGTAATTTTTTCTCCTCCTTTGAATTTGAAATAATCAGCATCCGTTTCAAAAACAGAGTTATTAAACCCAAAATCAAATATCAAAGGTAGAACTTTTGTATATCTCACATTAAAGTAATACCCGTAAAGATTTTTAATAGTTGAATTTGATAAGTTTTCAGAATATGGTTGGTTATTAAACTTTGTTAATGAGTAACCGAATGAATAATCAACCGGATAATCTTCAAAATAATCACGATGATTTTCATATAAAAAATCTTCTCCTAATCTAAATCCAATACCTGCATTTATTTGACTGAAATCAAATGGTTTATCATTTGTTAATGATTGCTTATACTCTGCGTTCAAATAAAATACTTGATGGAAATTAATAGTTACACCTGTTTTGAAAAAAGGACTATTTGACGTTTCTGTATAATAGCGGGTTGATTTTGTATCAAATAGATTAGAGCCAACGGATGCAGAATAGAAGCCATATCCAACTCCAATATATGGCATAAAAAATCTTGCCGAAGGCATTAAAACAAAATTAGCATTTGCCTCAAATCCGTTAAAAATAATTTTTTCATTGGCTTTAAAATTAAAGTAATCAGCATCTTTTGTTTCAAAAATGCTATTATTGTAACCAAGTTCAAAAATTAATGGTAAGGCTTTATTGTACCTCACATTGAAGTAATAGCCATACAATGGTTTAATTTTAGATTTTTCAATACTCTCACCATAAATTGGATTTACTAATTTTGTCTGCGAATATCCGAAAGTATATTCAAAATTATGTTCTTCCAGATAATCTCTTAAAACTAAATATTGCCTTGTTGGATTATGTTTTCTTTCAGGCAATTTATTTGATTGGGCAAATAGTGTTTGTACCACAATCAATCCAATGAAAATTAATTGTATTCGTTTAATCATATTGTATTTTGGTTTTAATGAAACATAACGTTTTGACAATCCCACCTCCCTCCGTGGGTTATTTCTTGATATGGTATGCACCATTTCTTTAGGAAAAATGCATAAAAAATACTTTTGTAAAAATAACAAATGTTTTTATAAAAGCAAAAAACACCGGTGAAGAAATTTTGAATCAAAAAAAATCCGCGTTGCTAATCTGCGTCATCCGCGTTCGTATAAAGAATCAGTGTCATCCGTGTTCCTATAAATAAATTTTGAACGGCGTAGCTCACACTTCGAAACGTGCTAAGCAGTTTGGAACTGCTAAGCACTTGAAT
>JAIFNC010000256.1 GCA_020047935.1 Bacteroidota bacterium | reverse complement strand
TATTTTGTATACTGTTTATTGTAATTTTCTAAAAATGAAGCATTAAACTCTGCCAATTGTTGGCTTATCATCCGAATTTCAACTAACTCTTGTAAGTTTTTTTCGAATTCGGGGTTGTATTGGTTTATCTTTTCAAAGTAACGTTCAATTCGCTCGCTAAAATCTTCAATACTAATTGGTTCTGCTGCCTTCATTCGTTTAATTCCTTCAAAAAAGAAACTTAACGCCTGTTCTATTTCCAAATCGGAAGTTGGGTTTTGAACCAACAAACTTGCGGCCTTTATTAGCAGCAGCACAGGGTTTTGCGAATGGTTGCGAGTACGGTTTCAAAATTCGAATGAATAAATCCGTCGGTATCGGAATCGAGGTTTGGGTGCATTTTTCGGTGTACAAACTTGGCTTTAAGCGCAGCAATCAGGTAGGTATTTGCTTCGGCAGCACCTTGTTTGTCGTACAAATCCATGAACCGCTCCATTTGCTTAATTTGTTCTACTTTAAAGGCAAAGGTATGATTATAAATAAAATCGATTAAATAATATACCAATTTCTCATAAATGGATTTTCCGGGATATTTTTCGATGTTTCTAAACACTTCGCCTGCCTGAAACGGTAAAAAATACCTTGACAAATAGGCGTATAAGTTTACAAAATAATTCTCGGGCTTTTCGGTTTTTCCGCTTATTATCAGTTTGTTATTTTTTTTGTCGATAAAAAACGTTTGAACCATTCCCAGTACTTGCAAGCGCAAAACGGCAATGAGCAAATCGTTTAGCGTATAAATTTCTTTATACATTTTACGCAAAGCGCCCGGTACGTAAACGCCTTGGCTATCGACAAATACATCGGACAGCAAATTTAGTTCGAATAAAAAGCCCGAAGCATCGGAGCTGGAATGATAGCATTTTTGTACATATTCGGGCGTAAACTTAGCCGATGCGTATTTATTCAAAAACTTTGAAATTCGTGCAATGCTGTCATTTGTTAGCGGAAATTCGAGGGTGTAAACCGTATCGGGTTTTCCGGATTGAACTTCCAAAATGCCTTTATAACTCGCTTTTTCATCGGTTTCCGAAGGTATTCCTTTTAATAATATATCGGCAACTTGTACCTCTTTTTCTCTGCCGGGAAATTGCTTTTTCAACCGTTCGAAGCTAAATTGAAAATCGAAATTTTCTTCCAATTCGGTTATTTCTTCTCCTATGCTACCATCGTCCAATATATGTTCCAGTTCATGCTCTGCCTTGGTTTTGTGCGGCGAATATTTTATTTCGAGGGTTTTAATAAACGAAAACATGCCTGCAATTTCGAGCATTTCTTCCAACGAACTTGGTACGCTAACCAAAAAGGGTTCGTAAAAATCGCCCAAGTTTGCCAAATGCGGATTGGAAACTTGTATTTCCGGTATCTTGTCTTCGCCGGTTTGTTTTTCTAAACGGTCGGTATTTGCCAGAAATAAATTTTCGGGGTAAACAATAATATCGGCTCCTGATTTATTGTTGGCGTACTTAATTTTCTCCGCCAATAAATTCTCTTTAATTCCTTGGTATTCAATGGCTTTATCAGCCGGTGCACCGGTAGTTGAAAGCAATAATTCGAAATAAATATCGGGATTGTTAAGTTCGATTATCGACTCGGGTGTAAAACCATATTCGTGCGTTACATCGCTGTACGACAAGTAGTTTAATCGGTTTGCAATGCCGGCTATGGGTAATTTTAGCATACCTTTCGATGGAAAAAATGCCTGAATGCGCTTATTCAGCCCAATATAGTAGGGGTTACGCTCGGTCGAATGTTCCGAAATACGCTCCGCTTCTTCAACTACCGCAAAGCTAAACGATACATTGGAAGGCAAATTTTTAAGTAATTCCGGAAACTCAGCTTTGTACAAAAATTCGGCTTCCGAAACCATAATACCCGAATAAGTTCTTCCATATTCAGGGTTTTGCAAAAAACTTTCCAGCGACAGAGGTTTCGAAAAACCATATTTTTTAAAATTGCAACAGTACTTGTCTGATGCCGATTTTGTAGGCAAAATAAGCAAGGTGTACGAAGGTTGCATGAGCGATGCCAGCATATATACTTGCGTGGCATCGGTTCGGGGCGAGCCGGTAGCCAACACGCTTTTCATTTGCATAAGCTTATTAAGCATGGCAAGTTGCTGATTGGTAAACTTTTCGCGTCGGAATATACGCTGCGTAAAATATGCCAAAGCCACGGCTGCTTTTTCGTGAACATGAAAAACATGACCTCCGGGTTTGTTAATAAATTCCGGAAATTTGATAGGTACAAAGTTTTCAACCCTAGGAATTCTGCCGCAAACTGCCGACGAACGAATTTCGGCACGCAACCGTGCTTTCGATTCAAATTCGCGTTCTACCAAATTGGCTCGGCGCAAAACTGAAATATCCAACAATAAATCGTACACTTTTTCCGAATTAAAATCGTCGGAGTATTTAATGTTTTTTGCGTTTTGCGGATGCAGTTCGGCATTTCGGAAGGTTTTTGAACTGAAAACTTCCAATACAATTTGCGGAACTCTGCCAAATTTGCCTTCCAGGGTAAACAGATTTTCGAGCAACTGTTTGAAATCGTTTATGGCAATTTCGGCACACGGCACATCGCGTTCTATCACTGCAATTCGCCACTCCAAATCGTTGAGCGAAAGCTTGCCGGAGGCAATAAATTCGAGCAAGGTAAGCTGCAAACGTGCAATTGCCAATGGAGTTAATGCCAATTGCAAGGCAGCCATGCCATTTTCCGAATTATGCAACGGCTCCGAATAATTCGTTTTCAGCATATAAAAAAACTCGCTGTCGAGCAGTTTTTTTATTGGCTGAACGGCTTCGCTAACCTTGCCGGGGCGATGGGCTGCTATACGAAAATATTGATACCCCAACTCGGCAAAAAACTTTTCTTCCATTGAAATTTGTTTTTTTTCAGCTGCTGTAGTTGGTTCTGTTTCTTCAATTTCGATAACCAACCCCGTTTTATTTTGAATAGGGTAGGGGAAATCGAAAACAAACGCTTTGTTTTTATTACTAATTTTACTTCGTAAATCGCTAAAAACCCACGGACTAATATCTTCAATAGAAACATTTCGCTGTGGAATTTGCAAAAAATAGTTGCCCAAAAATGCCGGAATATGCGAATAGTTGAAGGTATCGGCAAACTCCTGATGCATTTTATCCCAACGTTGCGAATATTCTGCTGCCTGAAATTCGATGGTAATTCGCGAATCGATAATATGCAAAGCCGCTAAAATATTATCTTTTAATTTATCCGGAAAATTAAAGTTTAGGTTGGTATTATCAGTTGGCTTTCCGTAAACATTTGCCAATCGTTCTTCTGCATAAGCTGAAAGCACGCCGGGCACACCGGTGCAAATAAAATTGCGAGCTACCGAAATTATTGGGTTTGCCGTTCCGGTAGCAAGTTCGGTTTCGGTAGCCACCGAAAAATAAGCCAAATTTTCAAGCAATAAATCGACGGTTTCTTTTCGGCTGTCGTTTTCAAAAAGTTTTTTAACTCCGGCGGCGTAATAACCTGCTTTAAAGTATTTCATCATTTTTTGCCTTTGGTTGTTGTCAGTGTGCTAAGATACTGTTTTTTGATTAATATCCGATACGAAATTGCAACCTAAAATACTTTTTTTGAAATTATTTTTTAACAAACTTAGCACCATGGAACTTTTAAAATTTAAACCTCTTCAAATTTTAGAAATTACCCCCATTCTGTTACATAAAATGCTGAAATTACCCACATTTTGTTACATGAAATGCTAAAATTACCCCAATTCTGTTACATAAAAATTGAAAAATTACCACCATTCTGTTACATTAATTACATAAATTACCCCCATTCTGTTACATAAAACTCGAAAAATTACCCCCATTTTGTTACATGAATTGCAAAAAAATCGTATCTTTGTGAAAGTTAAAGAAAGGAAAAGTATCATGAATTTAAATAGACTTATATATTCCAATCTTCTGGAATGGAAAAATTCAACCGACCGAAAACCATTAATATTACGCGGTGCCAGACATGTTGGCAAAACAACTCTGATACGAAAATTCTCGGCAGAATTTAGCACCTACATTGAGTTAAATTTGGAACGTTCTGCAGAAAAAAAACTCTTTGAAATGCAAAACGCCAACAAAATATTTCAAGCGGCATGTTTATTAAAAGAAGTTGTTTATTCAAATAAGCCAACTTTGCTATTCATCGACGAAATTCAAGAATCGGCAGAAGCAATTAAAATGTTACGCTATTTTTATGAGGATATGCCTCATATTTATATAATTGCAGCAGGTTCGTTGTTAGAATTCAGTTTAAAAGCTGTTGAAAGTTTTCCGGTAGGGCGCGTAGAATATTTATATTTGCATCCGTTGAATTTTCCGGAATTTTTAGCTGCAATAAATAAAGGAAATGCACTTACTGCACTTCAAGAAATACCCATACCCGAATACGCTCACGAAACATTGTTAAACTTATTTCATGAATACACCATAATAGGCGGAATGCCCGAAATTATTGCTAATTATGTAAAAACAGGCAATTTATCGCAATTAGAACCGGTTTACAGCCGGCTTTGGCAATCGTATAAAGATGATGTTGAAAAATACGGACAATCAGCAACCGAACGAAAAATTATTCGTCATATCATTGATACAGCACCTCTGGAACAAGACCGAATAAAGTTAGAAGGCTTCGGCAAATCCAATTATCGTTCGCGCGAAGTAGGCGAAGCTATTAGAGCACTTGATATGGCACGCATTGTAATGCTCATGTACCCGACAACCGATATGGAACCGCCAATAATGCCCGATTTGAAGAAACGACCAAGACTTCAATTTTTAGATTCCGGCTTGTTGAACCAAGTATTAATGGTTCAAGGCGAAATGCTACCGCTAAAAGATTTAAGTGATTTTTATCGTGGGAAAATAATTCAACATGTAATATATCAAGAACATATTTCGAGCTACAGTCAAACATATTATAAGCCTCATTTTTGGGTACGCGAAGAATCCTCAAGTAATTCGGAAGTCAATTTGGTTTATCGATACAAGAATTTGGTTATTCCCATTGAAATGAAATCAGGAAAAGACGGCAAACTACGTTCATTGCACCAGTTTGTTGAACGCTCGGGAACCAAGTTTGCAATACGCCCTATTACTTGGGTACCAAAATACCGCAATATGCTGCCTATTTGGTTGAAAATGAAAATTTACCGGAATAAATATTTTTCGATTTTTTTTAACAATACAAACAACTGTTTTATTTAGCAATTAAATTCAGCTAGTCATCGATTCAATTTACTACTATATGTGGCGTAATTAAAAAATTGGCATATTGTTATTTTTTACTTTGCGAAACTTCGCGGTTTTATCCTTTGCGAACAATTTCTGCGTAGCAAAACTTTGCGGTATTTTTTTGCCAAAAATAATATTGCGTTCTATATATTGTGCAATTTGCTTGCAAATTTGCAGCACTTGTATTTCTTCATTGAGCAATAACTGTTAGTAAGCTAAAAGCATATGCCATAAATTAAGGTTACTTTAAAACTACCATGGTAGTTCATGCAGATTATTACCAAAACAACCTTGGTAGTTTTAAATTTGATTTAATTATTCGTCCTATACCGTTATGTTCTTATTGGGTTGAAAAATTTGCATCGCAGAGTATTTAGTAA
>JAIFNC010000081.1 GCA_020047935.1 Bacteroidota bacterium | reverse complement strand
GATTTGTACAAACAGAACCGATTGGCCGAACTGCTTACCGAACTGGAAAAAATAGACGGCATAGAGCGCATCAGGCTGCACTACGCCTACCCTGCGGGTTTTCCCGAGGAAGTTATCGGCATAATGAAACGCTCGGCAAAAATTTGTAATTATATCGATATTCCGATTCAGCATATTTCGGACAATGTGCTTAAAGCCATGCGCCGCGGACATACCAAGCAAAAAACGCTGGATTTAATAGTCAAAATGCGCCTCGAAATTCCGGATATTGCCATACGCACTACCCTTTTGGTAGGCCACCCGGGCGAAACCGAGCAAGATTTTGAAGAGCTGAAAGAGTTTGTACGTGCCATACGTTTCGACCGTTTGGGCGTATTTACCTACTCGCCCGAAGAAAACACCCATGCCGGCGATACTATGGAAGACCTTATTCCGGAAGAAGTTAAACAACAGCGAGCTGAAGAAATTATGGCTATACAGCAAGAAATTTCGTTGGAAAAAAACCGCGCAATGGTTGGTAAAACATACAAAGTACTGATTGACAGAAAAGAAGGCGATTATTTTATTGGTCGTACCGAATACGATTCGCCCGAAGTGGACAACGAAGTACTGATTACATCCGGCAATTCACAACCGGCAATTGGCAAATTCTACAATGTAAACATCACCGAAGCTTCTGATTTTGACTTATTTGGGGTAATTATTGAATAATTCAATTTAGAATGTGTAAATAGTTTTTCTATATCTAAATTATTTATATTGAATTTATTGCAAAAGTGTATTTTGAAAAAATACACTTTTGTGCTTTTAAATAATACTACGCATAATTTTATGCAATTAAGCTGCAGATTCATTTCCTCGTACCGAAATAACACTATTAAGGTTTAATAAACTGATTTGCTTTGGTTCTACACTTGCTATTGCAATAGTTTTACCAGAGAATGCTATAAATTCTATTTCAAGCAAATTTCCTGCGGCATAAACAGCAACAACTGTAACTATATCGCCTTTTTTCAAGCTATGTTGCGGTAAGTCTTCTTTTAAAAATATAACGTCTAATTCGTTGTACATAACATTATTTATTTGGGTATGCTGTAACTAAATACGGATTTTATGTATTCTTTTCCAAAATCCAAACAGTGCATAAAGTTAGCTCTTTCCCATTTGGAACTATTATTTTACCATCAATTCTATATTTTGTTCCATATTCGCTTTTGATTAGAAAATTCCGATTAACTTCATTGCGTCTTCCAATAAAGGATTCATGCCTATTTCTTTAGCAATTTTATTGTATCCTTCAGCCAATTTCATGGCATAATCTTTTCCTTTTCTGAGAACTTTTAGCGTTTTATTTACACTCGATTTTTCGTCCGCCAAGTCGTCGATAAATTGTTTTAAACGGTTTTTGCTTTTTTGAGGCAATTCTCCGTTTTTCTGCTTTGCATTTTCAAGTTCAGTTATGGCTTTTTCTGCCTTTTCAATATCTTTTATCGTTGCATCTATTTCATCGTTGTCAATATGCTTTTGCAACAATTTTCGGTCATCTTCAATATCTTCTTTCAAATTTTCAGTATGTCCTAAAAAGTTTTTTATTTCTATTGAAATTGAAACTGTATTGGTTGCAACAGCCTCAGCTTTAACATCAAAGTTTGGACTTACCGTAATTATCGGACTCACTTCAATCTTTATATTTCTGTTTTCCATCGATTTTTCTTTATTAAATTCATTTTCAGAAAGAAGCATTTTTTTTATTTTGGTTTCATTATCAAACTCAACACCCTGCAATAATGCCTTTATCGGAACATCAATGTAATGAAATCTACATAAATCGGTTTCTCTTCCTCTGCGCTCCAATTCTTTTAAGTCGAAGTAATTAAATCCATACGGTTTTTCACTAATCTTACATTTATCGCATATACAATTGATTAATCCTTTAACGACCATATTACTAAAAGTATCATTAATCTCCTTAAACTTAATCATTATATTCGACCTAAAATCTTCTTTAAGCTGACCGGAAACACGTATTTTAATTCTATTTTTACCGTATTCTTCAATTATTTCAGCTTCGGTTCCGTTATCGTGCAATACAACTCCATAGCGCCAAACCAAATCATTTTTAATATAGTTTTTGGTTTCTACCAAAAATTGCCAAAAAATTCCTGCCGGCATATAATCTTCATATTCAAACACAAAGCCAATGTTATCTGATGCATTCCATTCATAAAATATTGGGTCGGTAGGCAAATATTGGGGCACTATATAGAAATCGTTTTTCTCGTAAATAAGATAAAATCGTTTCAATAATGCTTTTATTTCCGGCAAATAATCTTGATATTCCGGTGCAAATAAGTTTTCGAAATCTGTATGGTTTAATTTTCCTTGAAACGGTTCAACTTTCCTATTATCAACCACTGTATAAGCGCCTTCCAAAATCCATTGCTTATTAATAAAAACATGACGACGCAACAACGAATCGTCTTGAAAATGCAAATAGATTCCTATATCGTGAAAAAATTGACTTAAACGTTTTATATCATCCTCTTTTCGCACATGGTGATTATTGCAAATTTCGGTAAATTCTTTTCTGCTTAATATTTTAATTCCGTTTTTTTCCTTAATAAGAATATCTTCACGAATATTTTTCCAATTAACAGGAACTTTTTCGCCCAAATGCGGTAAGGAAACTAAATGACTCTTAATAATATCGATAATTTTACAATATCGTTCGCTATCTGTTGAATCGGCAAATTTTAAATTGACTCCTACATTATTTTTCAATGCCGAAAAACTCTTTTTCAAGGTTTCAATCGGCAAATCGAATTTTCGGTTTTCTTTTTCATTAATGAAGATTATTACCGGACTTTCTTTGCCAAATATTTTGGTTGAATGTAACCAATACCTGAAATCAGTCTTTTCGCTGCTTCCTCCATCGGAAAGAATTATATAAAACGAGCGTTGGGTTAAAAAGAAACGATGTGCTTGTTTATAAATGGTTTGTCCGCCAAAATCCCAAATATTAACATTCAGTTCTTTTTCGCCCTTTCCGGTGAAATTGTGCAAAAACGACCATTTTGCCAAATCGATACCGCGGGTTGTTTGTTCTTCGCCCGGCAATTCGGCTGCCGAATTTAATATTTTAGCAGCCAAAGTAGTTTTTCCTGCTCGTGGGTCGCCTAATATGAGTAATTTGGCTTCGTACAAGTATTCGTAGCCACCTTGCAAATCGGCAAAATACTTACGTACATCGTCTTTTCCTTTTTTTACAATTGCCTCCGGCGGAACAACAATCGGATTCTTCTCCAAATTAAAATCACTCTCATCTTTAGCAAAAAAATCGGCTAAGTGCGATAAATCAATCAGCGCATTTTCATATAAATATAAATATTTTAAATTTGGTGCAAATTCTGCATTCAAACCCATTACCGTTAGTTGGTTGCGGTCTAAATTTACAAATTCCAATTTAGCGAATGTGCCGGTAAACCTCACAAAATTTAATTGGTTATTGTTGGCATACAATATTTGCAGATTCGGGCAATTTTCAATATGCAATTCTTCTAAATTACAATAACTTACATCTAAATACCTTAAATTTGGTTGAAGTGTTTTAAATACTACTTTTTTCAAGGTATGCGGCTTATAGGCTTTTTGTTCATCGTCGGGCAAACCAACAGCATTGGCAAGGCTTACAAACTCGTATTGAATGGTAGTATCGTCGAAAGTAAAGGTTCCGTCGGGCGAAATACGGCTTACCAGCTCGGCATGGCTTTGCTCAAGGGCTATAAGGTTTTGGTATGTAAGTTTGTTTTCCAATAACATAAATTCTATTTTTAGCTGTTTGGGCGTTTACTTTGCAGGCAAAGGCCTATACAAAGATAGGATATTATTTAATTCGTAGGATATTGTAGCTCGCAAAACACACATATAAAATTCGTTTTAAATTTACAGGATAAAATCGCTGAAGCGATTTTGATTCATCACTTTCTAAATCCACAGGATAAAATCGCTGAAGCGATTTTGATTCATCTCTTTCTAAATCCACAGGATAAAATCGCTGAAGCGATTTTGATCCTGCGGCTAAGTATGGGGTATCCGCTTTGCGGATATTAAGTTGCATCAATAGTGGTGGTTGGTTGATTAATCGAATAGGAAATCTTCGTTGTATTCAATTTCGTGGGCGATTAGCAAGCCAATGTATTCATCTTTTAAATCGACCGTACGGTGGTGAGCTTCCTGATTCATAACGTATTGCACCAAGGCTTGTTTTTCTTTGTTGGTATAAGTAAATGCGCCGTAGCCTTTTTGCCAACCGTTGAAATACGGAAACAAAGCGTTGCGTTTTATATAATTGCCCGAAGCAAGTTTTATATCGTGTACCAAATCGGCAAGCGATTGCGAGGGGTGCAAGTGGGTTATAATATGCAAATGGTCTTCCACGCCGTTGATTCGGTACAATTTGCAATTGCGTTTTTCCATGCAACCCCATATATAACGGAATAATTGCTCTTTTTTTTCCGGCACTATACTCGGCTCGCGCTTATAAGTCGAAAACACAATCTGATACAAAATTTGGGTATAAGTACTCATAGTTGTTGGTGTAATTAGGTTTACGTTTATACGCCAAAAATATCGGATTCTGTTAATTTTCCAAAATATGCAGGATAAAATCGGTGATGCGATTTTGTTTCATCACTTTCTAAATCCACAGGATAAAATCGCTGAAGCGATTTTAATCCTGCGGCTAAGAATGGGGTATCCGCTTCGCGGATAATACTTCCTGCTACTATCCGCAAAGCGGATACCCCATTCAGAACCACAGGTTCAAAGCAGCGCAAGCTGCGTAACCTGTGGCTTTTGCAAAGTACCACCTGCTACTATCCGCAAAGCGGATACCCATTCATAACCACAGGTTCAAAGCAGCGCAAGCTGCGTTACCTGTGGCTTTGCGACATAGCTGCGTAACCTGTGGCATAGCGACATCAAATCCGCAGGATAAAAACGCTTAAGCGATTTTGATCCTG
>JAIFNC010000049.1 GCA_020047935.1 Bacteroidota bacterium | reverse complement strand
AAATTAAATTTTTATAAATATGAAAATATTTTACTTATTATTTATTTTAGTAGCAATTTTTCAAAACACTAATGCTCAAACTATACAAATATTTGAAGAATATCAAAAAAAATTGAATACACGGAAATATGGACAAGGAACCCCTTTAATAAATGCAGATGGCACATCAGTAATGACACTCTCTTATATTTCACTAAATGATTTTGGTTCAATTACTATTAATTATCACGAAGTTACTACTGAAAAAAATGAGTGGAGACGTGAATACCATTCTTTAAAGGTTGGAATAAATGATATTAACACTGTTTCAATTGTTGATTGGGGCGAATTGTATTATGAAAGTGTAAAACAAAACAATAGTAATTTGCCTTGTGAGGCAGTACAATTAGTTTTTAAAGGTGAATTGTATTGGAAAGTAAATATATATTTGTTTAAAAATACTTATGCTTTTAATCAAGATAACGCCAAAAGTTATAGGGAATACACTGATGATGTATATACTAAAACAACAGAATTTTCATTTTTGGTAGAGAAAGAATATGCCGAAAAAATTAAAAGTACTTTTGAAGAATTGGTAAAATTAAGAAAAGACCCCACTTTTATGTGTAATTATAATATTGACAAAGCAAATTCATATAAAATAAACAAAAACAATTTATTTGATGATGTTGTTGGTAAAAAAAGATATCAAGTGGTTATTTCGTATTTAAACATTGCTTTATCATATAAAAAAGATGACCCAATAGCAACAAAAAAAATAAGTGAAGTATGTTATTTATTTAGCGCCAAAGCCGATGAACATATTGTTAAAGGTGAACAAATACAGTTTAATCCAAAACCTCTTAGAGGTTGGTCATCAGCTAAAAAGTTAGATGAAGCTAAAAAACTTAAAAAAACTAAAATGTCAGAATACGGAAACGCCTTTTTGTTATACACAATTGCATCTAATTTAGCAAAGTATAAAAAAGATTCGATTTACATAGCTGAAAAACGTATTAAGGCAGATTATTATATGTATAATTTAATAAACTATGTGTATGATAATTTAGGTTCGAATAAATGGTATGCTTATGAAACGATGGCTACTTATTATAACGTAATCGGAAGATATAGGGCATTAGAAGGGAGGGATTATTTATCTGAATATACAATACAACTTAATAATTCAAAAAAAAAGAAAGGTTATGATAAAAAATATAGAGGAACTACGTATGAGTATAGAATGAAACTTATGGACGAAATACTTTATGATTAAAAACACTAAAAATAAATTATAAACATTTTAAAATTAAAGTTATGAATATTATGGAATTAGAAAAACAGTTTGGTATTGTGCCAATAGTAGAAACAAATACAAGTATAGTACTTGGTCGTTTGGTTTGGGATTCGCCTTTTACAAAACCAGTTTTTACAAGAACTTATGGTTCAATGTACACTCATTTGTTAAATGCCTTGTTTGATGCCGGTTTAATAAAAATTGACTTTTTAGAACAAAAGTTAAACGAATTTAAGAACATTGAAAAATCACCTTCTGCAATCATAATTCCTGAAATATCAGGTGAAGGACATTTTATTGCAGA
The DNA here is from genome assembly GCA_020047935.1 of Bacteroidota bacterium. Classification (GTDB taxonomy): domain Bacteria; phylum Bacteroidota; class Bacteroidia; order Bacteroidales; family JAIFNC01; genus JAIFNC01. Next base: position 3,443 of record JAIFNC010000049.1, on the reverse strand, counting down.
TTTTAAACACCCACTAATCAATACTGCAAATGCAGAAATTGGTTATAAGTTCATAAAATCGTTTTCTTTCAGCAATATACAAGTCAGAATATTAGACAATAAAAACCGCATTATAATCAGCGATTTAATTGAAGATTTGAAAAAAGATAATTGGCAAAAATACGAAGATAATGTAAGATACGTTCATTTAGTAACTGCACTATATTATGGAGATATGAGTTTTACAATTACAAACTCGGTAGAAGCCAAAGCCGCTTTTCAAGCAATAATAAACGGAGCAGATATTAATCCGAATATTTCGTTTGAAACCGAAAAAACAGTAAAATACACTTTTTCAAACAACGAATTGCCTTTTGGTATGAAGATAGAAAGATTAAAATTCTTTAAACCGTAAGTTTATAACCGTTAAATCTCAAAAAATGTATGTACTCTTTTGTAATATGCAAGAAATGGGAGATTTAGAATCTCTCGTAAAAATAATTGCCATTATTGTAGGTGCGGTTTGGGCAGTTTATCGTTTCGGTTTGTTTCGTGAGCGTCATTCAAAAATTGAATTTACTTTGGATTTTCATCAATTAGGTTTGCAAGACAATAAGATAGTAGGCGAAGTGGTTGCAATTTTGGAAAACAAAGGTAAAGTAAGGCATCGTATAAATGCCAAAGAATTTGTTTTAACAATTAGAACATTACGCAGTAATAGCAAAATTGAATTATGCTCTGATACAGAAGAAAAGGAAATTGATATAAAGCAGTTAAATTTTCCCTACAAAATCATAAGCAATGAGCCATTTGTGCAAAGTTACGAAGAAACTTATATTGACAGCGAAGTAAAACAAAACTATTCGTATCCTATAAGTTTTGAAAGTGATGTAACATTTATTTTAGTAAAAGCACGTTTTAATCTTATAAATCAAAAAGACGATTTTCAAACCGCACAAAAAGTTTTTAAAATAACGAAGGAGACCGCCGAAAATCCTATAAAAACAGAGTAGGCACAAACAAATTAAATTTTAAATATTATGAAAAAATTAGTTTTAGTTTTAATGGTTGCATTGTTTGCAATAACAGCAAATGCACAAACAACAAAAATTGCACTAGCAATTGCGTATGAAAAAAAAGATGGTTGTAACGCAAGCGATTTGGGTTATGAGTTTCGATACAGTTCTGCAACAAGTATAACCTCATTAGAAAGTGATGCTTATAATTCAGTAAGAACTAAATATACTTCTTACGATGGAACAGACAAAAAAAATAATCTATACGAAGGTGAGTATATGATAATTATACAAGCAACGACAAATGTAAACGGTTGTTACAGAAAGACATTCGGCGTTGGTTTTGGAAATGACCGTGCCTCTGCATTATCAAAAGCGATTGACCATTTAAACGGCAGAAATTGGGATTGGAAAAAGAGCGATGGTTACTCTGTTGCGAAAGAATTGGACTTATAGAAAAGAATTGTATATGAAAAAACTAATTTTAGTTTTATTAGTGACATTGTTTGCAATAGCAGCAAATGCACAAAAATTTACCGCTTATGCTTTTGGTTATTATTACGATTATAACTCAAAAACATTTTATGTTTCCAATATTGTATCGTGTTCAAATTATGAATATTCAAGAAGTAATTATTTTAACACAACACTTCAAAATCAATGGCACGATAAATTCAAAGCAGTTTGTGGAGCAAATTATTACAAATATACAGCGGGTCCAAATTTTTGGTATGATGCAAAAAGTAAAGCCGACCAAGAACATACCAAAGTAATTGGTGAGTATAATTCAAAAAGTTTTATTATCATAAAAGTTAATGATTTTAATTTTTACGATAATTAAGAAAAAAAAGAAAAACGCTAACATGCCACTTAGCACCAGCCTTTTTGGGTGTTTTGCGCGCTTCGCGACGCAAAAACACCCAAAAAGCCCGGCGCAAGTGGCTTTTCGTAGGTGTGCCATTCGGAAAGATGCCTGAATAAATATCAGAATGACCAACAAATGGATAATTCACTTGTAAACAGACGCATGCCTTTAAGTTGGAACGAAATAAAAACGAGGGTTATCAGGTTCTCGAAAGAATGGGAAAGGGAAACCAAAGAACCCGCTGAAGCATAATCTATCCGGGATGGCTTCGCAGTTTAGGCAGGCAGTGGGCACAGGCGCTTGGCCAGTTTGGTAGGACTCTAAGGACTTAATCATTCTTTGCATGCTTAATTAGCAATTACAGCAATATGGTCCAAAATTAATCTTCATTCACATACTTTGCTTATATTTGTAAAAATAAAATGTGTATTTGATTATGACAAAAGAAGAACATATTAAGTATTGGTTAAAACAAGTGAATACTGATTTTGATTGTGCCATTGTGTTGTACCAAGCTAATCATTACGCACAAGCATTATTCTGGGCACATTTAGCCTTGGAGAAATTATCGAAAGCATTATGGATTAAAACAAACGAAGGCAATACTCCTCCTTTTGTTCATAATTTATTGAGATTAATTACTTTAACCAATGAAACATTTACAGAGGAACAATTGCAATTCTTCAACGAAATGAATATGTTTCAGATTAAAGGACGTTACCCTGATTATGCCGAAAATCTTGAAGAAACCATTACGAAAGAAATTTGCGATGAGTATTTAAACAAAACCAAAGAAATGCTGCAATGCTTACACGAGAAACTGCTATAAAACAAGCAATTAACTTTGTTTTAGATTGCTTCAGACAAGGTATAAACATCGAAAAAGCTTACCTGTTCGGTTCCGTAGCGAGAAACGAACAACGAGATTCTTCGGACATTGATATCGCATTGATTTCTAAACACTTCACAAATAATTTCATAAAAAATACCCGAATGACTTCCAAGATAAATATTAGATATCCTTTAATAGAAGTTCATCATTTTAATTCTGAATACTTTAAAACAGGCGATCCATTTATCAATGAGATCACGACTACCGGGATTGAATTGAAATGGACAATTGATTATATCCTTGACAAGCAATAATATATTAAAACTTTTTTTTGGTATAATTGGAGATAGCCTGCCGTGAAATGATGAGATAGTATAGCCAGTGAGGGAAGTGAGTGATTCACTTGTAAACATATCCATGCCACTAAGTTCTAACTAAATGAAATAGTGGGCTATCTTGTTTCCATAGAATATGAGAACATACCAAATTATTAAAACTTGCATTAATTGCATTTTTTAATAATGCGTTAAATGGTAGACCTTTTAAACAAGTTATATAAACGTGTAGGGGCTGAAAATATTGAATTGAGACTGACCTAATGCAATAAGTGCGTCTATACTTGGGTGCAAAATGCCGGCGGTAGCTTCAGTAGATAACCAACAAGAGGTCGTGCATTAGATTTAAAATACCAGAGCGAGCATGCAACGAATAACCACCCTATTCGACGCAAAATATGCAACGAATAATTTTT
>JAIFNC010000012.1 GCA_020047935.1 Bacteroidota bacterium | reverse complement strand
TTCAAATTTCTGAAATTATTAAAAACGAATTAGCCCAATTATAATTTAGATATACCCTGAAATTATTTAAACAAACAAATTTTAATGCCGAAAAATATACAGGCCACAGCAAAAAGAAAAACTAAATAGTATGCTAAATTTTTGTACTTTATTCGATTCCAACTACTTATCGCGAGGTTTGGCAATGTATTATTCGTTGGAAAAGCATTGCAGCAATTTTCACCTTTACATTTTTGCCTTCAATAATTTGTCGTATCGAATTTTAACCGAAGCTAACCTAAAACACGCTACCATAATTTCGCTTACCGATTTCGAAAACGAAGCCTTGCTTGAAGTTAAGCCTACACGTTCGGTGGCCGAATATTGCTGGACTTGCACTCCTTCGACTATTCATTATGTGTTAAGCAATTACGAAGTTGATAATTGCACCTATTTAGATGCCGATTTGCTGTTTTACAGTTCGCCGCAAGTGCTTTTTGATGAACTTACAGCCGATAAAAATGTAATTATTACCGAACACCGATACGCCAAAAGTACCGAGTTGTATGAGCAGAATCGGGGCGGAAGATTTTGTGTGCAGTTTGTAACTTTTACCAACAAACCCAACAGTTTGGCGGTATTGGAAACATGGAAAAACCAATGCTTGGAATGGTGTTATGCTCGATATGAAGACGGTAAATTCGGCGACCAAAAATACCTCGATGTTTGGCCCGAAAAATATGGTAACGTGCATATTTTAGAACATTTGGGCGGTGGTTTGGCACCGTGGAATGCAAATAATTACGCATACGAAAAGGGCGACAAGTTATTTGTTAAGGAAAAAGCAGGGCAAAATAGGTTTCCGCTTGTTTTTTATCATTTTCATTATGTGCATATTATGCAAAATTTACAAACCGATATTGGTTGGCATATTATTCCTTCAATAATAAAAAAACATATTTACGCGCCTTATATTAAACAACTTTTGGCAATAGAAACCGAGTTAAAGCGCAACTATCCGGAATTTATTCCATTACGCTATGGCAACAAAGCTAAGGGGTTAAAGGATAATCTGAAAAAATATTTTAAGCTCATTACTCAATACAATATACTTAATATTCAATAGTATGGCACATATACTCGACCTAAAAACATTTACCGACAAACGCGGAAACCTGACCGTAATTGAAAAAGTTTTGCCCTTCGATGTAAAACGAATTTTTTATATTTACGGAGTCGACGATGCTAAACGGGGCGGACATCGACATCATAAAACCATACAGGCGGCGGTATGTTTAAGCGGTTCGTGCACTATTTATAACCACAACGGAACTTCCGAAGAAAATTTTGAACTTAATAAACCTTCGGTTTGCTTAATTTTGGAACCTAACGATTGGCACACGATGTCTAATTTCACTCCCGACGCTATTCTAATGGTTTTAGCTTCGGAATATTTTGATGAGAAAGATTATATTTTTGAGCCATACAGCAAATAATAACTATTACGAGCAAATTTATGATAGAATACGAAAAGTTTGAAAAAGTTTTGCAATCGGGTTGGTTTATTCTGGGCAACCGAGTAAAACAATTTGAAACAGAATTTGCAAATTATACCGGTGCCAAGTATTGTTTGGGAGTTGCCTCAGGGCTCGATGCCTTGGAATTGGCCATTCAAGCGCTTGATTTAGAAAAAGGCTCCGAAATTATTGTGCCTTCTAACACGTACATTGCCACCATTTTAGCGGTTTTAAACAATGGTCATACGCCGGTTTTTGCCGAACCTGATGAGTACACGTACAATATTTCGCCCGAAAGCATAAAAAAGCAAATTACAGGCAAAACAAAAGCAGTTTTGGTGGTGCATTTATACGGAAAGGCTTGCCAAATGGACGAAATATTGAACATTTGCAAAGAGCATAAGTTATTTTTACTGGAAGATTGTGCTCAATCGCACGGAGCTATGTTTAAAGGGCAACAAACCGGCACCTTTGGCGATATTGCCGCTTTTAGTTTCTACCCAACCAAAAACTTGGGAGCTTTAGGCGACAGCGGCGCTGTAACAACCAATAATTTGGCATTTTACGAGCGAATTCAGAAATTGCGTAATTATGGTTCGTCGGTTAAATATTATAACGAATTTATTGGCACAAATTCGCGCTTAGACGAAGTTCAGGCGGCTTTTTTAAGCATAAAACTTAAATCGCTCGACCAAATTACGGCACATAAACGCAAATTGGCAACCATTTATCTCGAAAATTTGTCGTCAGCATTTAAATTGCCGCAAGTGCATCCCGATTTCTTCGATGTATATCATATTTTCAATATTTTGCACCCTGAGCGCAACAAATTACGCGAATATTTGCTCGAAAACGGTATTAAAACCGAAATTCATTATCCGGTAGCACCCCACAAACAGCAAGCTATGGCGCATATGAACCATGAAAGTTATCCTATTTCGGAACATATTCATAATTGTACGCTCAGTTTACCAATTTCTACTATTCATTCGGAAAATGATGTTTGGAAAGTGGTGGAAATAATGAATAAATTTTAGCAGATATACAGTTATAATAAGTTTTTGCGTTTGTGCGACTTAGTCTGATTTTTACCATAACAAAATAGGCAGTCATCGGAAATATTTGGAAACGAGTATAGAACATTCGCCCAATGGTATTTACGTTTTATCCGCCACCATACAAGAAAATACTTTTACAAGCAAATTTGTGAAAGAATAAATTATTAAAGAATTGATTTTCTATTTGTAATATATTTCTTTTTTTCCTTATATTTGCGGAAAAAAAGAAATGAACTTTCTTGAATTAAGAAATGAATTTTTTGATAGAATTTATTTTTCCAATAGCCAAATTTTTGCAGTTTATCCGGATTTCAATAAGAATAACTTAACAAATTGGTGCAAAAAGGGTTATTTAATAAAATTAAAAAATGGCATTTATAGTTTTCCTGAATATAAGAGCAAACTAGCTTATGCTTTCTATATTGCGAATAAGTTGTATCGTCCATCCTATATAAGTTTGCATTCAGCGCTTGCTTATTATGAATTAATTCCGGAAGCTGTAGTGCAAATTACGAGTGTAAGCTCGCTGAAAACAAACAATTTTTCGAATGGTGCGGGTGATTTTTCTTATAAAAGTATTAAACCGGAATTAATGTTTGGTTACATCCAAAAATCGGTTGATAAAAAAGTGAATTTTGCATTGGCAAGTCCGGAAAAAGCCATTTTAGACTTACTTTATCTGTATAATTTTTACAATACTTCTTCTGAACTTGAAGCATTGCGTATAGATAAAGATATTTTCGATGAAACAGTTAATTTAAATTTATTGGAAGAATACTTAAGAAAATTCAACAATAAAAGTTTGGAAGCACGTGTAGAAATTTTATTAGATTTGATTAGAAATGCTTAATCCCGAACAAGTATATAATTATTTTCCGCCATATTTAAGAGAAAATCCGGCACATCGTAAATATTTGATAAAGGAATATTTACAACTCCAAATACTCGATTATTTGTCCGGTACAAAGTATGTCAAAAAAATTGCATTTATTGGGGGCACAAATTTAAGGTTAGTAACCGGAATTGATCGATTTTCTGAAGATTTAGATTTCGATTGTAAAAATTTGTCGAACGATGATTTTATAAAAATGACCGATGATGTAATTAGATTCTTAAATTTGAACGGTTTAAAAGCAGAAGCAAAAGACAAACAGAATCCAAAGCTTACAGCCTATCGTAGAAACATATATTTACCTGAGTTTTTATTTGAAATTGGGTTATCGGGTCATATAGATGAACGATTTCTTATAAAAATTGAAAGCGAGGATCAAAAATTTAGTTACATACCCATGCTAAAGGTAATTCAAGGGTGCGGTTTTCTTTTTAGTTTTCCTACACCACCTGACGATATTTTAAGTGCAATGAAATTTTCGGCACTCCTTTCCCGTTCGAAAGGTCGCGATTTTTACGATGCAATGTTTTTATCTGCTATTTCGAAACCAAATTTTGAGTTTTTAAGTGTAAAACAAAACATTAGTAATAATTCCGAGCTTAAAGCTGCACTTAAAAATTTATTGGCAAAAACCAATTTGCAAGTTAAGTCTAAGGATTTTGAACATCTGCTTTTTAATAAGAAAAACAGCGAAAAAATACTGCTGTTTGAATCTTGGATAGAAATGCTCTAATCGCGATTAAGAAAAGTGAAAATTGAATCAACCTTGAAAGTTTCCATTGTTACCGTTTGCTATAACAGCGAAAAATATATTCGTTATGCCATTGAATCGGTTCTGAGTCAGGATTATCCGAATATTGAATATATTATTATCGACGGAGGTTCAAAGGACAACACCTTAGCCATAATAAACGAATACGCCGACCGAATTTCGGTTATTGTTTCGGAGCCCGATAAAGGTATTTACGATGCCATGAACAAAGGCTTAAAGTTGGCTACAGGCGAAGTGGTGGCAGCGCTAAACTCGGACGATATGTATTCGAATAACCAAATAATAAGCATGGTGGTTAACTTGTTCGAAACTACAGGTTGCAACATTGTTTATGGCGATTTGCAATTTGTAAAAGCCGACGATATAAGCAAAATTGTACGTACTTGGGTAACCAAGCCTTTTGTACCCGGCTCTTTCAAGCGCGGTTGGCATCCGCCGCACCCTACGTTTTTTGTGCGAAACGCTGTTTATAAGCAATACGGTTATTTTAATATTCGCTACACCTTAGCTGCCGATTTTGAACTTATGCTAAGGTTTTTGGAGAAATACCAAGTAAGCAGCAGCTATTTAAATTACCCTATGGTTTTAATGCGAACCGGCGGAGCAAGCGGCGTGGCTTCGAGTTTTATTAAACGAAATACCGAAGTAATTCAGTCGTTTAAAATCAATGAACTTAAAATTTCGATTTTATATCCGTTTTTTCGCTTTTTACCAAAATTGTTCAATATTATTCGAAATAAAATTCCAAAGAAGAAACAATAAAAATAGTAGCTTTTTCTGCTGAATAAACCGGATAAAAGGCTATTTTTAATAAAAATATCATAGTTTTGCAAGGTAAAATGTAATTCAATATCGACAAATCAAACCTAATGAACTTTAAATCAATACATCGACAGGACTTTTTTCCTTATGGCATACTCTTTTTTTTATTTGTATGGTCGTTTTACAGCAAATTTTTACCTTATGGTATAGGAATAATGACCTTGGCATGGTTGGTTGGAGGTTATTATAATGGCTTTTGGAAGAAAGCTAAAACTTCGGTAATGCTCTGGTTATTGGCCGGGTTTCTGTTTTGGCATGCGGTATCTATTCTATACCACCAAAACTATGCACAAGGCTTATCGGAATTCAATACAAAAATATCGTTTGCAGTTTTGCCGATAATTTTATTGGGAATGTCGGATATTTTTGAGCGAATGAAAACTAAAATATTTGCTTGGTTTATAGCAGGCAACTTTATTTCGGCAATTTTAATATTGGTTCTTGCAATCAAAAAAAATGTAAGTTACACGAGCGGTAAATGGTTGGTGAATTACGAAGTATTTCCACACTTAAAACTTTCGTTTTTCGAAGCTATCGACCAACGATACAGCTTTTTTGCAAGCAACGAACTTTCGCGTTGGACGCATCCGACTTATTACGCCATTATTATAGTTTTTTCGATGTACTTGTTGGTTACATGGTTTTGGGACCGGAATAAATCGGTATTGGCAAGAACCGTTATTACACTCATATTGCTGTATTTTTCGCTAATTATCTTTTTACTGCAATCTCGCACAGGCTTTATGGTTTCAGGTTTAGCCGGCGGCTTATTTTTAGTACAATGGCTTTCGAAATATTACGACATTCGCCGCCCGGTATATTTATTCATAGTGGTTATTATTATAGGCAGTATTAGCGTTTTTCTTTTAAATCCGAAAATAATAACCGGCAAGGTGCAAACTTTCGACCCACGTTTAAATATGTGGCAAGCTGCCGGCGAAGTAATGCACAAAAATCTTTTTTTTGGAGTAGGTACCGGCAATTTAAAAGATGTATTGGGTGCAACCGAATATTTTAAAGTGCTAAACGCACCCGAAAAATACGATGCACATAACCAGTACCTCGAAACATGCTCCGAAGTTGGTATTCCTGCCTTGTTGTTTCTGTTGGGAGCTATTGGCTTGGCTTTTTATAAGGCAATTAAACAGGCAAATCATTGGTTGTTTGCAGTGCTTGCCATTGCTTGCACGGCATTCTTTTTCGAATCGTATGTAGAGCGAATAAACGGCATTTTCTTCTTCGTTTTTTTCATGCTTTTCTTTTATTGGGGCGATAAAAAACAGGCAATTAACCGCTAATCTTTTGAATAAGATGACTTTACCTGAAAGAATAGTTCTCTATTTCTTAATACTTACTGCTTTTTTAATTCCGTTTAACTTTGCACCGCTATATTTGGTGCAAGTACCGGTTGGTTTGTTGGTTTTTTTCAACAAAAAATATGTTAAAAATGTGGCTGCAACCCTTAATACGCAAGCAAAACGATTTATGTTTGTCG
>JAIFNC010000099.1 GCA_020047935.1 Bacteroidota bacterium | reverse complement strand
CATTATTATGCGTAGTTGCACCGGCACCAATTAACAAGGTTTTTTCATTCGGTTCGAAACGGTGAATACCGAACATAGGAATAAATTTATAAGCCGACCCGGCAGTTGCAAAAGGAATACCTGCAACTACATAGTTTCCGTTATTATCGGTTACACCTTTAACCCCTAATTGGTTGGTTAGCGGTGTAAAAGTAGTCCAAGTTCCGTTGTAAATATTGGCGTGTTTTTCGTTAAAAATAAAATTATAACCCGACCGGTCGAAACAAGCATTGCCTGCATTTTCATCGGTACGGTAATAAGCCGCCAAGCCTTTTTGGTTGCCCAAAATAAATACATCGGTTTTTGCAATTAATTCATCTTTGGTAAACGAACTGTTCCAAATACGAATTTCCGATACATTTCCTTTAAAATAGTCGGTATTGTAACCGCTGCCTATAACAAGCTTATCGTTATTTGCCGTGGTAGCCGAGCTTATGCGCTGTTCTTTTATTACGTAGTCTTTTGAATTATAGAACACCATAAGCATCAGCGAATCGGCGCTGCGCATGACAGTAACGTTGAAGAAAGTATCGATTTTTTGTTCGAAATTAACGGTCAATGTATCATCGCCCGATTTGAATTTTACTTCGCCGTTTGCGTACATAATTTTGTACTGGTTGCCCTTCTGCATTAACGTTGCAACGCTATCGCCATCGGGTTTAAACCAAGCTTGAAAAGCAAAGTTGTATTCGAAAGCAAAATTTGCATCGTTTTCTTTCACCGGAATTTCAATAAATGCATCGGTTCCGTTTAATGAAATACTTTTGCCTGCAAAATTATCTTCGGTTTCTGCAATAACATTAACACCTTTTACTGCGTTTCCACCGGCATACGTAACACGTCCGGAAACAGTTCCGGTAGGAATTCTGAAACCTACGCCGTTTGTGTAATGAATGTATTGGTTATTGGTTCCGGGCAAACTTTCTTTGTAGCGAACCCAAACCGTATATTCGTACATAATATTTGAAGCAGCATATTCATCGCGCCACGAACGTTGGTCGCCTGCCAAAGTAGCAACGCGTACCGAGTCGGCAGAGCTTCCGAGTTCTTTTCTGAAAATCAAGAAATCGCGTACAATATTATCGTAATGCAACATCGTCCATTTCAATTCAACATAATCGTTGAAATACGCTTTCGAAGCAAATAACTCGCCTTCAAAAACTCGTGGTACAATGCCTTCAATAGTAACCTGTGTTGTTGAGGTTAAGCCACCCGAATTGGTAATAGTTACGGTATAAACCGTAGTTCCTACAATTTTAACAGTACCCGATATTTCGCCGGTTTGCGGATTGAGCGACAAGCCCGAAGGTAGTGCCGGAGAAATAGAATAGGTAAGACCCGCGCCTTCCGATTTTGAAACTAAATTTATTTGAGTTTCATACACATTGGCTGTAATAGAGCCGGGGCTATATATATCGCCGTCGGGTGCACCTTCGTCCGATATAAATCGAACTTGCAGACCATAAATAGTATAGCCGCCAATGGTTGCAAAAGCTCTGGCGTAATAGGTTGTTTTCGATTGCAAATTGGTTAAAGTGCGTTCAAATTCGCCGGCAACCACTTCGCCGGGCATCGTTACAACCATATCTTTAATAGTAGGCATCGGTTTAAGCGAATAGCAAATACCACGAACGGTAGCATCACCAAAACCTAAATTCAAAATATTACCTTTAACGGTAGCCTCTGTATTATTCTTGCTGACAATTTCGGTGGGGTCTATAACACCAACATCTAAGGTCGATAATTGGAAGTTAGAAGCGCAACCGCCTGCAAGCAACATATTAGTAAAGGTACCGTGTTTGCCGTTTATTTTATCGTACAATTTGGTAATACCGGTATTATCGGAACAGCTTACTCCTTGGTTCATATTAAAATAAGCCAATAAACCGTTTGGTTTACCAAACAATTCGCGGTTCATTTTCTGCTGAATTTCGGTTTGCGAAAGCGAACGATCCCAAATACGAATTTCATCCAACTGGCCTTGGAAAATAGAGTTTGCACTGCCAATATAATCGGATGCAATATATACCAAAGGTTGCGAGCTTTTTAAACCGGTTCTTTTCAATTCGCCGTTAATATAAATTAATGGAGTTTTGTCTTTAACTACTATGGCTATATGAGTCCATTCGGTAATTGAACCTTTATAAACTGCTAAAGGAGTTCTCCAACCCGGAGGATTAATAGCAACCACCGTAACACCGTTTGTTCCTACCGAAACACCAATTGTATTATTTGCTGTTGAAGATAGAACATTTCGGAATTCGGAAGGTGTTATATTAGCCCCGGCGCTTTCAGTATGGTCGCCGTGTGTGTTGGTTGGTTTTGCCCAAAATTCGAACGCGAAATTATTAGGGAAATCGAATTTAGAATTAATGGTTACATAATCGTCGGTACCGTCGAAATTAAGAGCATTACCTGCGCCTTTCCAAGCGGTGGTAAACATAAGTTCGGGGCCGTAAATTGTACCTTTTGCATTCGTAGCATAAGCACGAGCGTAGTACCAAGTAGCAGCATCTAAACCGCTTAAGTCGGCAGTAAAGTTTGAACCGCTTAAATTGCTTGCTACTGCTTTGCCTTCGGCTATGGTTGCGCAACCGGTTTTATTATATACTATGCCATATTCGGTAGCGGTACCAAACAATATAGAACCGCCAACCGTAGCACGGTCTTGGGTAATGTTCGATTCTACTCCGGTTGCAACAGCTAAATCGACATCGTGAATAATCCGTGCGCCTGAAGCTATCCAACCTGTTCCGTCAGATTTTATGAAATTTATTCCATTGCCCGATTTGTCGGGAATAATATTACCGCTTGCAACATTAAAATCATAAGCAGAAATTATTCCGGGCTCAAAGCCTTTAAGTGCTTTTTTATAATTGGTCTGAATTTCGCAATCTGTTCTGGCAATCGACCAAATTCGAAGCTCGTCCATAGCACCGGTAAAGTATTGGTCAGGGTCGGGTGCTGTGTAAATACCTACTCTAAACGGTCCGCTTCCGGTATAGGCAGCAATACCTGTTTGCGTACCCACCAGCGCACCGTCTTTATATACTTTTCGCGTTTTGGTTTCAAAATCGTAAGTCGCCGCCCAATGGTGCCAAGTAGCATCGGTAGTTGCAGAACTTGTAAAATCGTTGCCATAAAAATTCATACAAAATTGATTGCTTGGATTGAAACCGATATGCAACAAATTGTTGACAGAACCGACTCCTTGCGAAAAGGCATAATTGAATTTGTTTAAAGCAGTGGGTTTTGCCCAAAACTCTATGGTAAATGATTTGTTCGCGAGTAAGCTGTTTGTTGCAGTTTCACCATTGCTGCCACTAATATACTCAAGCGCATTGCCCGGAACCAAACCAACTGCTAACGACTTTTCGGGGCCGTAAACAATTCCGTTGTCATTAACTGCATATGGCCGAACATAGTATATAACACCGGGTTCGAGCTTAGTTAAATTTAAAGTAAAATTGGCGGCAGTAAATTTACCGGTTTCTTTTACTACACTTTTTGCAATGGTCGGATTTGTAGAAATATCGTAAACAAAACCACGTTCCAATACTTCAGGCGACCAACCGGTGTTCGATAGGTTGGCCATAGCACTCATGCTTGTTGGGCTTAACTCGGTAAGTGTTAAACTTATTAATTTAGCTTGAGCAGCAGTTGAGCTTGTGAAGTTTGAGGTACAGTTGCCATCCGTGCGTGCCATGTTAAAACTGTTCAGGGTAGTTAGTCCCGATTTATCCAGAACGGCAGTTCCCGGGTTGTAACCGCAAGGTGTGCCTTCATTAAAATCGTAACATGCACTTATGTTGTATTCGGTACCAAAAATAGCTTGTTTATACTGTTCGGTAACTTCTTCGGCTGTTAAACCGGTATTATATACTCGAACTTCATCTATTTCGCCGTTCCAATATTCACCAATTGCGCCATATTGTCTACCTATACGCAGCGGAACTGCAGTAGGGCTTGGTATAGCACTGCCTTTTTCGCTTACTAATATACCGTCGATATAGAAATAGGTATTGGTAGCAGTTCTGGTTACTATGAAGTTATGCCATGCACCATCGATAGGGAAATTACCTGCATTGCCCCAGCTATCGCCAACCCGTACAGTGGTACCGCTGAAACCTAAATAAAAATTAGGTCCTTGCGACATTATTTCGCGGTACCCGGATGGCGCAACAGCACTTTTAGCCCAAACCGACACCGAAAAATCGCCGGTGGCAGGCAGTACCGGGGTGGTAGTTTCCAAATAATCGTCGGCACCGTCGAAAGCCAATGCATTGCCGGAACCCGCATAAATTGGAATGGTTTTTCCGTAGGTTGTGCCGTTTGCGTTGGTTGCAAATGCACGTACATAATAGGTCGTACCCGGTTCTAAATTGGTAATATCGGCATTAAACGAACCGAAATCCATGTAGCTCGATACAACTTTCTGCCCGTTTTCAAGGGTAACACATGCGTTTTTTCCGTATACAAAACCATATTCGGAGGCAACTCCCATGGTAACTTCGCCCATAGCCCATGAAGCACCGGATTCGATGGCATTTGCGCCAACAGTTTTAACAATTAAATTTACATTTTCGATTACACCTGCTCCTGATGAAGTCCAGCCGGAGCTGTAACCGTTGTAAGCAAAATTGTTGAGTGTGCCGGAAAAAAAGGACGAACCTAAATTGGCAAGGTTTGAACCTTCTGTATTATCGAAATTGTAGTAGCTAATTAAGCCGTCTTCAAAACCGGTAAGCGTTTTGGTGTATTCGTTGGCAATCTGACAATCAGTACGCGCATAGTTCCATACACGCACTTCATCTAAACTTCCTTTAAAATATCCGTAAGCACCACCACCAATTCCAACAATGCTCGGATAAATATTAGCGTAATTTACGCTTTTTAGTCCAATGTGCTTTAAAACGCCATTAATATAAATATGCGGAGTTTTATCTTTATATACTACAGCAATGTGGTTCCAACCATTAATATCGGC
>JAIFNC010000167.1 GCA_020047935.1 Bacteroidota bacterium | reverse complement strand
TGTGCCGAAAGTTCTTCTAAATTTGCACCCAAAGCGGTAACTAAATCGTTGCTTACTATTTCGGTATTTCCTGATTTATTTTTCAGAATAACATCTATTTCTTTTATTTTACCTTTGCGGTTAATAGTTACTTTAATGGCATCGCCGGGGCGATATTTCGAAATTTGCTCTTGCAATTCGGCTACTTTACCTACTTTTATTGCACCAATTTTAATAATTACATCCGAAATTTCAATGCCCGAGCTTTTTGCCGAACCACCATCAAAAATTTGTTCCACAATTACGCCTTCAATTTTTTCAATATTTAATTCTTTGGCTTTTTCTGCAGATAAATCGTTAATTTGAACTCCCAATACCGCACGAATAAGAACCGGTGCGCGATGCAATGGCGGTGTTAATACCAATTAATTCGCCGCGAGTATTTACCAAAGCGCCACCCGAATTGCCGGGGTTTACCGCAGCATCGGTTTGTATGAAGGCTTCAATGGCATAGTTCGAATTCAAAATGCTTATATTTCGCGCTTTAGCCGAAACTATACCTGCCGTAACGGTAGATGTTAAATTGAACGGATTGCCTACTGCCAGCACCCATTCGCCAACCTTTAAATTTTCAGAATCGCCATATTTCAAGACCGGCAAATTTTCGGCATCTACCTTAAGCAGTGCCAAGTCGGTGGTTGGGTCGGTGGCTATAAGTTTAGCGGTATAAGCTCGATTATCGTTCAGCACCACTTCAATAACATCCGACTTTTCGATTACGTGGTTATTGGTAATTATATACCCATCGGCCGAAATAATTACTCCCGAACCCGATGCCATTACCGGTTGTGCCTCTATACCGCCGCCGCTGCGGTCGCCAAAAAAGAAATCGTACAGCGGATTGTAGGTGGTAGTGCTCATGTACTTGGTTTTTACGTGAACTACCGCATTAAGTGAGTTTTCTGCTGCATATGTAAAATCGGTTGCAGTTTCCATTCCGGCTACAAAGCGAGTTTGTGGTTGCTCGCGGTATTCAACAATTTTAACTGCTTGCTGAAAAAAAGCACTGTAAATGGCTATGGCTGCTACACCGCCCAAAATTGCTATGGCAAAATTGCCCAAAAACCTTTTTGTATTCATAGAATTAGTATTTTAAATTTATTTTTATTGTTTTATATGAAAAGAAATTCGAGGTTTATGCTAATTTTCTAACTTTGCCGTCGGTTTTCATTTTCAGAATTACAAATTTTTATTGTTAATAAAATAGTTGAATTCAACCATATTAACGACAATTTTACAAATTCTGTTGCATGTAACCTTATGGCTTAACAAAATTTAACGCTACAAACAATGATTGTGAAATTTTTTAAATATCAGGGCGCCGGAAACGATTTTGTAATGCTCGACAATCGATTAGGCGAATACTCGAAATTAACCGGTTTTGAAATAAATAAGTTGTGCAACCGCAATTTTGGCATTGGTGCCGACGGTTTAATAATGCTCGAAAATGCCGAAAAGTACCACTTTGGTATGCGGTATTTTAACGCCGACGGCAACGAAAGTACCATGTGCGGCAATGGCGGCCGATGCACGGTTGCATTTGCAAAACACTTGGGAATTGAAAAAACCGAATATAACTTCATGGCCATTGATGGCGAGCATAAAGCACTTATAACCAATGATAAGTTGGTGCAATTACAAATGATTGACACCTTGCAAATTCAGCCTAAACTGCATGGCAAATTTTTAAATACCGGCTCGCCGCATTTTGTTTTGTTTGTTGAAAATCTGGCTGAAATAGATGTATTTAACCAAGGAAAAATACTACGCAACCACCAAGCCATGGGCAAAGGCGGGGCGAATATAAATTTTGTTGAAAAACTTGAAAACGGAATAAAAGTTCGTACCTACGAACGCGGAGTAGAAAATGAAACGCTGGCTTGTGGAACAGGCTCAGTGGCTTCGGCTATTTGCTTTGCTTCCAACGGTTTGCCCGGTGCAAAAAGTGTAGCTGTCGAAATGCCGGGCGGAAAGTTAATTGTTGAGTTTACCGAATCAGAAACCGGTTTTAACAATGTTTGGCTAACCGGTCCGGCATGTTTTGTTTTTGAAGGTACTATAAATTTGAGAAATTGTTACTAATTTTGTGCTTTATTTAATTCGATAAATTTATGCGAAAAAAGAGGAACTCAGGCTCGGGGAAAAAGTTTTTATTGCTGTATTTACTGGTAGTTATAGCGGTTACCGTTTTCGGAACCTACTTTGCTTACGACAAATATACCGGCATTTTTAGTCCGAATGTAGTAATTGATAAATCGGAAAATTATATTTATATACCAACCGGTGCAAGCTTCGAACTGGTTGTCGATCATTTGGTTGAGCAAAAATATATACGCGACCGCGAATCGTTTGAGTGGGTTGCCGAAAAAAAGAAATACAAAGGCAATATTAAACCCGGCAGGTTTAAAATAAAAGCCAATATGAGCAACAACGAATTGGTTAATTTGCTGCGTTCGGGCAAGCAAGATCCGGTTAAAGTTTCGTTCAACAATATAAAAAGCAAAGAAGCACTTGCCGGTGCGTTAACTCGCAATTTGGAAGCCGATTCGGTAAATTTGCTCCGCATGCTGAATAACAGAACCGTTGCCGAAAAGTATGGTTTTACCACCACTACCATTTTAACCATGTTTATTCCAAATACGTACGAATTTTATTGGAATACTTCCGAAGAAAAATTGCTTGAGCGTATGGCTAAAGAATATAAAAAGTTTTGGACCGATGAGCGCAGGCAATTGGCTGCCGACATGGGGCTTACGCAAACCGAAGTATATGTACTGGCATCTATTGTACAAGCCGAACAAAACCAGCACGATACCGAAAAACCACTCATCGCCGGTTTGTACCTTAATCGCATTCGTATTGGTATGCCGTTGCAATCGGACCCAACGGTTAAGTTTGCTACCGGTTTGCACGATGCAAAACGTATTTTGGCAGCCGATAAAGACATCGATTCGCCATACAATACCTACAAATACAAAGGCTTACCTCCGGGGCCCATTAACTTACCCGAAGTTTCGTCTATTGATGCCGTGCTGAACTATAAAAAGAACAATAATGTATATATGTGTGCTAAAGAAGACCTTTCGGGTTTTCATTATTTTACCAACGATTTTAAGCAACATCTTATATATGCCGAAAAGTACCAAAAGGCGCTAAATAAAATGGGTATAATGCGCTAAAAAAGGTATTATATTTGCATTGCTATTTTGCTGAATATTAAATAAATTGCCATGTTCAAAAAAAGTTTTTTGTTGTCGTTATCAGTTGTTATTTTATTGGCGGCAGCCTGCAAAACTCCGCTTTCTACCGTAAGTGTAAACAATGTAAAAACGCTGAGTGCCGGACACGGCGATGGAATTATTTATGCATTGCCAAAAAATGTGCTCGAAATTCAGGTCGATGTGGTTAAAACTACCCATATTAAAGGGCCTTTTGCAAGTTTTGCAGCTGCTTTGCTTGGAACTGATGATATTATTTCGAAAAATTCATCTGAATACAAATTGAACGGAATTCGGTTTAAAACCTTTGCCTTGTCCGACGAAAATGCTCATTTTTTAGTTGAAACGCAAGGCGCAGAATATTCGGCACACCTAAATATGAACCGACAAGGTATACTTACCGGCATTAATTCGTTGCCCGGTGAAAGTTTAGGCATCGACGAATTAAAGTTTAAGCCAAGCCCTAATTTTACTGAGTTTAGCAATATTTCGTACTCCGATGTAATGGCAAAAGATTTTCATGTTGAAGCGGTTGATACTATTTTTAGGCAAGTTATAAAAGACAGTTCGTATGTTCGGGTTCCGGTGCTTAAAAAGCAAATTCGTGCCAAAAACGCTCAAGACCAAGCCAACGAAGCTGCCGCCTTTATTGTTCGGTTGCGCAAACGCAGGTTTAAATTGGTTGCCGGAGTTTATGAGAAGTTTTATGAAGGAAAAGCATTGGAATTGGCATTAAAGGAGCTGGAACGACAAGAAAATGAATATGTTTCACTTTTTACCGGCAAAAGTTTCACCGAACAAAAAACATTTTATTTTTATCACGAACCCGGAACTGCGTTAGACAAAGATTCAACCGAATTGTTTAAATTCAGCAAAACTGAGGGTGTTTTGCCGGCAAATTCCAAAACAGGGTTACCCGTTGCAATTTATCCCGAAAATCCGAATATTTCCGGTGCAATTCAGAATTATTTGAACAACCGTGCCGATAATACCACTTTAGTAAACGGAATTTGCTACCGAATGCCTGCTATGTGCAAGTTTGGTATTACTTACGATAAAAAAACAATTGGCGAATTTTCGGACCTTATTGCACAAAAAGGTTCAGTTTTAAGTTTACCTTTGGAATATATGAAAACAGGCAAGTATAATGTAGTTTTCGATCCGGAAACCGGCGCAATGCGCAGCGTAAAACAATTAATACCGAACGACAACAATTCGAAAAAAAGTAAAAAAGAATAATTTTTTCAGGATATAAAAAAGCCCGCAAATTTTAAAAATTGCGGGCTTTATTGTTTTATACTTTGTAATTTTTCAAAAACTCAACGCTGCTTGCTATGTGTCGGTACATTTCGGTATCTAAACCAATATACGGCACTACCTTGCGGTATTTGCCAACAAATTCTTGCAAGTAAGGCGAAGTTTTATCGACACCTCTAAATTCAAGCGCTTGTGCGGCATTAAACAATTCGATAGCTAAAATACGCTCCAAATTATCGGCAATTTTGAGCAGTTTGGTTGCACCGTTGGCACCCATACTTACGTGGTCTTCCTGCTCGTTGCTCGACGGAATACTGTCGATAGACGACGGAGTGCACAATTGTTTGTTCTGGCTAACAATGGAAGCGGCAGTATATTGCGGAATCATGAAACCGCTGTTTAAGCCGGGGTTTGCTACCAAAAATTCGGGCAAATTGCGCGTACCCGAAATTAGTCGGTATACGCGGCGTTCGGAAATGCTGCCTAATTCTGCCAGTGCAATGCTTAAAAAATCGAACGAAATGGCAAGCGGCTGACCATGGAAATTTCCGCCCGAAATAACCAAATCGTCATCGGGGAAAATGGTTGGGTTATCGGTAACCGAATTAATTTCGGTGGTTACTACCGAAGCTACGTAATTAATTGCGTCCTTCGAAGCTCCGTGCACTTGCGGCACACAACGGAACGAATACGGGTCTTGAACGTGTTTCTTTGGCTGCTTAATTAATTGACTTAGCATCCAAAAACGGTTCCGGTCTGCCGTCGTAAGCTTCCAACGAAACGGCGGCAATTATATCGGCCAATTTCGAAAGTTTAAATGCTTTGAGCATAATAAGCACGCCGTGCGAGCTCATAAATTGGGTTCCGTTCAGCAGTGCCAAACCTTCTTTCGAATGTAAAACAATAGGTTCCCAACCAAATTTTTTCAAAATTTCTTTTGAAGTGTGTTTTTTGCCTTCAAACCTAACATCGCCGTGCCCCAAAAGCGGCATAAACAAGTGTGCCAATGGCGACAAATCGCCGGAAGCACCCAACGAGCCTAATTCATAAACAATCGGGCTGATGCCATTGTTTAAAAAATCCAAAATTCGCTGTACGGTAATAACTTGCACACCCGAATTACCAAACGACAAGGCGTGAGCTTTCAAGAAAAGCATCAAGCGTACAATTTCGTCCGAAACTTCGGCACCGGTTCCGCAAGCGTGCGAAATTACCAAGTTTTCTTGCAATTGGCTCAATTGGTCTTCGGAAATGGTAATGTTGCAAAGCGAACCAAATCCGGTAGTTACACCGTAAATCGGTTTATCGACGTTTTTAATTTTCTCGTCTAAATATTCGCGGCAATGTTGTATGCGCTGTTTGGCATCGTCCGAAAGTTCGAACGTTGCATTTTTCTCGAACAATTCGCTTATTTGCTGCAAACTTAGCGGCTTAGGCGAAATATAATGAATCATATTTATGTGTTTATGTGTGTA
>JAIFNC010000088.1 GCA_020047935.1 Bacteroidota bacterium | reverse complement strand
GTAATAGTTGAGTCAATTATAAAAATCTCATTCAGTGAAAACATATTTGAATTCTTCTCAAAAAAATCAGGTTTGCAATTATTATAAATGTTATTATTAGTACAATTCACTAATAGAATTAAGGATAGCAATTGAATATATCTCATATTACAATTTTTTTCAAACTTTCTACTGTTTTTCTAATTCTTGATTTATATCGCCTTCGTTGCTTGTATTATCTGGCAAATAGCTGCTTTATTCGATAAGTTGTAAATATAGTTTTAACAGTTGAATTTTGCAAATGTTGAAACTCAAACAGAATCGAGTTTTACGCTTCACTTTGCTCGAAATTTATCAGGTGATATTTAATTTTATTTGCCTGATAGAAATTTGTTCTACGAAAAATACTTTAGGACTGAAAACCTGCCGGCGGTTTGCACCAAGGCATTTCCGCCGGTTCGCAAATCAGAAACCGTGGCACGCACATTGCCCAAATGGTGGTTGAGTTCGCAGAACTTGGTGTTTACGGTTTTCATATATTTTTACTTTTGTCTTGATACAAAAGTAACAAAAAATCAAGTCTGAAAGCATTTTTCGTGAATTTCTGAGCTTCGTTACGCTAAACTCGATTAACTCGTTTTGCCTTGTGCAAAACTCAAACAAAATCGAGTTTTACGCTTCACTTTGCTCGAAATTCTACAAAAAATGCGTTAGGACAGAAAACCTGCCGGCGGTTTGAACTAATCCTGCTCAGTTATTAGTTTTAATTAATCAACTCTATTTTTACTTTATAAAAATTACGTTCTTTAAAATCGTCCATATAAAGATTTAAATCGCAGAAGTAAATAAAACCATTGTGAAAAATAAATGGTGCACCTTTGTTTCCTTTCATTCTATAATGAATGCCATTAATAAAGAAATGATGGTAATTTGAAGTAACCTCGTTTAGCCAATTATTCGATGCGCCACTTCTACCATAGGTAAAATCAACATTTAAGTCTGTAGTGATGTAAAAATCGAAATTTGATTTAGTTATTGTATCGATTTTTTCTTCTAAATATGATTTTACTTCTATTGGTAAATTTGAAAAACTTAATGTATCTATCTGGTTGTCATTAATATCAAGTATTTTTTCACGATAGCAATTGTGAAAAAATAATGTAATAAGCACAAATAGGAATATTTTAATTTTTATTTTCATTATTTGTTTTAACATATGTATTGTAACTGTAAAGATATTCCCAAAGCGATGTTCAATTTCAGAAAAAATGCAATTTCAGAAACAAATTTACAAACCAAAAATGTAAATTTAATGCATTTTAAGCAAAAATTTGCGCATTAAACTTCGTGTAGATTTATATTTTATTTTAACTGATTAGCAGATTTAATTTTTTGTTTTGTTATATACTTGATTTATTTAAAATTAGCTATACTTTTTGGTCAAAATCCAAACTAAAAATAGGCTAATTTTGGCTATTTTCCAAACATGTTTATTATTTTTTTTGGCTATTTTCCAAACATAAAATTATAACATATGCTTATTTAGATGTCTTTAGTTCGCAAATCGGAAACCGTGGCACGCACATTGCCCAAGTGGTGGTTGAGTTCGTAGAACTTGGTTGGAAATATCTTTTTGTATATAATGGCATTATTCAACAACATTATTTGATTTACACGATAATTTTCTCAATTTTCTTTAAAACCAAAATATTTTCTTTTGACAATTTTATGGTTCTATTGCTCTTAATATAATAAATATAATCACAATTAACAGGACGAAGAGATAATGGTAATGCATGGCATTTAGCAATCATTCGTTTTCCGTCAATACAAAAAGTTATTATCGGGCAATGTGTTTTGCGAATATGCGAAATTTTACTCTTATCCAATATTGTCAATTGCAAACCTAAATCGAATTCTTGAATTATAAATTCATTTGATTCTAATTGAATTTTGTCGGTTGTAGTTATAAATTCGATGTTTTTAGTACATGTCTGTTTTTGTATTTTATTAATTTCATTCGAATTGAATGTCCTAAAAAATTGAATTCTTTGGTTGATTGGCAATTTTCCTTCTTTAGGTATATAAAAATACGAATTAGCATAGTTCCAATTATTTTGTGAATATGGAATATTTCCACCAATTAAAATTCGATTTGAATCAGATTGAATTTCAATATTGGGCATATTTAATTGATTAATAATGTTTTTATGCTCATCCGGTTCGATTAGTACCTCGATTCTATTTTTTTCAATTTTATATTCATATTCAGAAGGATTTAATGATACCATTTCCGTTCCAGTATATATTACGAATTTATTTTTTGACTTTTCTATGGCAGAATTACAACCAATAAATAAAGCTTCAATAAATACAATAATTATTATTAAGGTTGGTTTTGTCATGGTTTATTTTTAAATTATATCGCCTAATTTTGTTACAACAAACGGAAGACAATTTAGCTACAGAAACAAATTTACAAACCAAAAATGTAAATTTAATGCATTTTAAGCAAAAATTTGCGCATTAAACTTCATGCAAATTTTTGTCTTATCGTAACTAATTTGTTTTGTTATATACTTGATAAATTGAAAATTAGCTATACTTTTTGGTCGAAATCCAAACTGAAAATAGGCTAATTTTGGCTATTTTCCAAACATGTCTATTGTTTTTTTTGGCTATTTTCCAAACATAAAATTATAACATATGCTTATTTAGATGTCTTTAGTTCGCAAATCGGAAACCGTGGCATGCATATTGCCCAAGTGGTGGTTGAGTTCGTAGAACTTGGTGTAATGATATAAAATTCGTTTTCAATTTGAAATAATAATTACTTAGAAAATTGTAAAAATAGAATTTTACCATCAGATTTATTTAATTCAAGAATGAAGCGGACAACTGCAAAAGTGAAAATTTCTAATTTTTTTTATTAATTACAATTTCTTCAATTTCATTCAAAACAGTTTTAATTTCGGGTTCTTCGCTTTCAATAATACTGTTTGGCAAATGTTTATGATGCGGAAATACGATTTAGTTTAAGTTTACAATTCAACTGCATTTCGTAAATACCCGACCAAATCATGAATTCTTTATCATCACCCAATTCGCCATTTTCAAATTTTTCGTAAAAAGTTGCAGAGTTCATTGCATATTTCAATTCAAATTTATTCAAATCTGCTTGCATACGCATAATTTCGCGCTTAAGTTTGCGAATATGGTATTTCAAGAATTGCTCAAGCAGTTGTTCCGAATTTCCGAATGCTTGAATAATAGTTTCTATTTTTTGAGCAGTTCCGGCTTGAACTTGTAATGTTATAGTTTCCATAAAGCATTTATTTCTTATTACAAAGATACAAAAATACGGTCAAAATATTTATGAAATGCTACTTTCTATTCAAACCTAAATTTAGGCTATTTTGCAGATGTGGGCGGTTGCAAAGGCGAAAAAATAAAAACATATAAGATGCACTTTCGTATATAAACTTTATTGTTTTCTTTGTTTAATCGGATTTTTATTTCCCAATGATTTTGTAAGCGCTTCTAATTCTTTAATTGTGTAATAACAATATATTAAATACGTGCCATAATCGTAATTTATGATATAGTTTTCTATTAACCCTTGTTCATAATATGGAAAATGAATATAATGAAAATACATTTTGTAAAAATCTTTATTAATTCGACCTTTATAATAAAAAACTACAAAAGGCGTGTAATGTATTCTTTTCTTTTCAATAAATACACCATATTCTAATTGAGATTTTGCTAAATATTGTTCAACTTTAAATTGAAAAAATAAACTTACTAAAAACAAAATCAAAACTACTGTTAAAAGTAATCGCATAAATAATCGTTTCATAAAGATAATAGACATTTCAAGGTATTTTCTTTTCTGACCCCAATTATTGGGATTTTCCTGCGAAACACAATAAGTACTTTTCATCAATTTCAGAAAATGGTTTTGGTATGTAGGTATACAGTTCTAATTTATTTGTATTTAAAAGGATACTATCTTTCTGAAAGATAGTATCCTTCCTGGAAATTGCTAGTTAAAAATATGTTTGCAGAATTTTGTTCATATTAGAAGTTAAAAATTGAAAACTTAGTTTTAACCTACAAAAAAGCATAAAAAAGAAAAAGCTAAAATCTAGTGAGGTACTAATACTTAATATTTCTTAAATCAAATTCAACAATAACTCCAGGCTCAACGAGGTGAGTTATATTTTTCAACATTGCTAATTCTTATCGTATCTTCAATTAAATGAATTTTTAAAGCATAATTAATACTATCGTAATCAAGTGTAATTCTTTGACAATCATTTATTTTTATACTAAATGTTTTTATTCGTTTAGGTACTTTAAATACATAGTATCCTGATATTTCTGTTGTAGAATCAATATTTAGAATGTCTTGAAAGAAAAGCTCATTATTAAAAAATATATCCAGCTTATCATTTCTAAATTTTCCAAAAAAAAATAACACCAAGGTATCAGTACGTTTTATTTTTGTGCTATTGAAATCTAAAATGTAATTTGAATAACAATTCTTGCTGTAATTTTCAATTTTTTTAGGACTTATCCATTCTTCGTTTAGTAAAATAATGTCGGAATTCTCACTACAGGTGTTAGATTTTATACATCCTCCAAATATTAATGGTAACATTAAATATATAAACCTCATTTTTTTTCTGGTATTTTCGAAGATATTTTCTTCTTCTTCAGGTTTTGCTTCAATTCCATTACACTTGTAATACATTAAGATTTTAGGATTCGAGACATGTTCTAATCCTGCTGCATTTCCTAATTCGTGTGTTTCTGTATGAGTAATCCGCCATACCTGACAATTTTTTTTATTACAAGCTATAATTAGATTATTTAACTTTAACACACAATAAAAACAAGAAATATACTAAAAATATTGATTTTAAATTGCTTAACCTATCAAAAGAACATAAACATTTTACAGCAATTCCGAATCAACCCATGGTATCGGTAACGTATTTATTCATGAGGGAAATCTCGTTTATAGTTTTCAAATTCACTTTCCAAATGTTGCGTTTCCTTCAAACTGT
>JAIFNC010000223.1 GCA_020047935.1 Bacteroidota bacterium | reverse complement strand
AAAAAATTAATTTGCCATAAAATTTGAATTGTATTCCTTTATATTCCCCAACTTATCGGCAACAACAATTTGTAAGGTATTTTTACCTTTCACCAAATGTTCTTTTTTAACTGTATACCATACCCGGGCAGTTTTTGCATCGAAATTAAGTAAAACCCATTTGTTATTTACGTAGGCATTATACGAACCAATGCCGGTTTCCAAATCGCTAATTCTGAATGCTATTTGATTGCCCGGTCGCAAAACTTTCCCCGGACTGAAACGTAAGGCCGTTATTCGCGGTACCAAACTGTCTGCTTTTAGGGTATAACTGCCAAACTCTTTAATACTAGCACTCACAAAACCTTGTTCGATGCCGTTGCCAACATATGCACCAAAACCACTGGGTGTAATTCGCGCCACATACAGCTTTTTCAACTGTACCGAATCGAGTTTTGGGTGGGTCAACCAAATTTTTGCCGGTTTTTGCAACGGTTCGTAGCCGTTGTGTACCTTATATATACGTGCCCATTTGCCCGGCGCCGGTTCAATTTCCGAAAATTCGAAATTTATAGGCTGATACAATGCACTGTCGGGAATTTCAAGTTTGAAATTTTTAGTAGCGAACTTATTTTTTTTATTGTATTGAAAAACCAAGGTCGAATCGGCATCTGATTTTGCGAGGTTATTCAGTGCGTTTGCCGGTTCAGTATCGGCACCTATAACACTGAAATTAAGCACATTTTCATTTCCATTGGCATCCGAAACTATAAGCTTCATTTTTATCGTATCGTTTTTTGCTACCGTAAGTAAGCCGTTATTTGCAACCTTTTTGTACACAAAGTTTAGTTTGTTACCCGGCAGTAAAAATAATTGCTGAATTTTAGCACCGCGCACCTGTCGCTCTTTAAAATCGATGTGTGCAAGTATATATCGTTGTTCGGCAAATGCAAATTTATCCCACGAAGCATGGTAAATAAGCGAATCGTTGGCAAACAATTTTATGGCAAACAATCCATAGGTATTCGAGGTAATATCCATTACATCGTTTGCAATAATTCCAAAACCAATGGTTCCTGCGGCCTTTATGTAAGGTTTAAGCGTTCCGGTGCCGCCAAGCGGAAAGTCGATGCGTTTTTTAATGCTGTTGACCGAAGCATTTTCGCCAATTGGGTAAACCGATAAACGGAACAACCGCGGCTTTTTATGGTCTTTTACATTAAGCCCGAATAAAAGTGGATTATTGGATACTTCCGATTTTTCGTCGCGAATTTCGAAATGCAAATGCGGCCCGCCCGAACTGCCCGAATTACCAACATAGCCAATAACATCGCCTTTTTTCACCGGGAATACGCTCGGCAAAAGCAGGGTATCTATTTCGAATTGTTGAACCGCATAATGCACTTTTTCGGCATAATTGGCAATGGTATCGACAAAATTGTGCAAATGCGCATACGTACTCACAAACCCGTTGGGGTGCGTTACAAACAACATATTTCCGTAACCGGCAGCACTTACCCGAATGCGCGAAACATAACCATCGGCAATGGCATATACCTTTACTCCCACTACACCGCCCGATTTAATATCAATTCCGGCATGAAAATGCGTAGTGCGCAATTCACCAAAACTGCCCGAAAGCAAAATAGGCTCATCCATCGGAAATCGAAAATAATTAGTAGGTATAGGTTGCGAAAATATGATTGCTGTATGAAAGAAAAACAAACACATTGCAAACAAGGTAATTTGCTGAAATTCTTGAAATTTAGTCATAAGTTAAATAAAAAACGGTTAAAGAAACAACACAACAAATTATGGTATTTAATGCTGCAAATATAGGTCGAAATCCGGTTAGTTCTTACTCTGAAGCGTTAAAATACAGTTTTTTATCTGAAAAACAACCCCATCTTCGGGTAAAACAATCGTTTTAACTAAGGCTTAAAATTACAAAATTAAACCATTTAACCACTCATAATCAACCAAATATAAAATATTTTCGGTATAGAAATAAAAAAAATAAAACGACCTTAAAAAAATAGATGCATTAATATTTGTAAAATTGAAAAAGCCTGCGTATTTTTGTAAACATAGAACAAAGTGTTTTTGAGCGACTATATGACATCTGAACAAAACGAAATTATTAACAGTTTAAAATTAGCCATTGATAAACTGAAAGAAAAATGCGACCACCTGGCAAAGGATAATGCGGACATTAACACGCGCTATTTGGAAGCATTAAAAATAGTAGAAGACCAACAAACTGTTATTTTGGAACAAAAAGAGCAAATAAATACGCTCAAAGTTGCCAAAGCTTTCAGCGGTTCAGAAAATACAGGCTCTCAAGAAGCTAAGTTGATGATAAACAAAATAGTGCGGGAAATTGATAAATGCATTGCCTTAGCTAACAAATAAGGTAAATAATTTATAAAATGGACGATAAACTTTCGATAAAAGTAAATATAGCTGACAGGTACTACCCCTTAAAAGTAGAGCGTAATGACGAAGAGAAGATACGAAAAGCTGCTCGACTGATTAACGATAAGGTATTACAATACCGACAGCGATTTTCCGATAAGGATTTGGTTGACTTTATGGCTATGGCATCGCTTCAATTTGTAACTAAAGTATTAGAAATGGAGGAACAAGCAGATAACACCGATTTCTACAACGAAATAAAGCAAATTGAAACCGATATTTATACTTTTATTGAAACTAAATAGTTCTTTCACATAGATTTAACAATAAAGGCAAAATTTAACAATACTGCCCGCATTGTGTCTTTGTAGGTTCGAAAACTCAACACTATTAAAATTAAAGCTTAGCTCAAGTTTGAACAGAGCGTGCCTTGGCTTTCTTCGGAACAGCCTCGTTTTCTTCGGAAAGCGATAAAAAAGGATACTCGAAGCAACAGGCGGCTTTTACCATGTCTGCTGGGGTTTTTCCGACAGACTGAAGACATGAATGCGGGTTTTTTATTTTTTAATCGGTTAAAACAAATTAAAATGGAAGTTATAATATATGCGGTAATAGCATTTAGCGCCTTAACTGCCGGAACCACCGGAGGTTATTTTTTGAGGCTTAAGGCGCTACGAGGAAAAGGACAGCGTATGTTGCGCGATGCCGAAGCTGAGGCTGAGGTTATTAAGAAGGATAAAATGTTGCAAGCCAAAGAAAAATTTTTGCAACTAAAAGCCGAACACGAAAAATATATTAACGATAAGAATGCGAGAATAATTGCAGCCGATAATCGTTTGAAGCAACGCGATGTTGCTATGAATCAGCGCAAAGAAGAGCTTACAAAAAAGCAAAAAGAAATTGAAACGGCAAAGAAAGAAACCGACGCTATTCGTGCAAATTTAACGTTGCAAATGGAAAAGGTTGAAAAAAGAACCGGCGAATTAGATAAATTGCACCAACAGCAGGTTGAAAAGTTTGAATCGTTAGCCGGAATGTCGGCGCAAGATGCCAAAAACCAGCTGATTGAATCGATGAAAGCCGAAGCCAAAACCGAAGCCATGTCGTATATTAACGAGGCTATGGAAGAGGCCAAATTAACCGCACAAAAAGAAGCCAAACGTGTGGTGGTTCAAACCATACAGCGGGTAGCTACCGAAGCTGCGGTTGAAAACTCGGTTACGGTTTTTCATATTGAAAACGACGAAATTAAAGGTCGAATTATTGGCCGCGAAGGCCGAAACATTCGTGCATTGGAAGCTGCTACCGGTATCGAAATTATTGTTGACGATACTCCGGAAGCTATTATTCTTTCGGGTTTCGACCCGGTACGCCGCGAAGTAGCCCGCTTGGCATTGCACCAATTGGTTACCGACGGTCGTATTCACCCGGCACGTATTGAAGAAGTGGTGAACAAAGTTCGCAAACAAATTGAAGAAGAAATTGTTGAAATAGGCAAACGCACTGCAATTGATTTGGGAATACACGGTTTGCACCCCGAATTGTTGCGTTTGGTTGGTAAAATGAAATATCGTTCGTCGTACGGACAAAACTTATTACAGCACTCGCGCGAGGTGGCCAACTTATGCGCCATTATGGCTTCGGAACTTGGTTTGAACGCCAAACTGGCCAAACGCGCCGGCTTACTGCACGATATTGGCAAGGTGCCCGATGACGAGCCGGAATTGCCGCACGCATTGCTTGGCGGTAAATTGGCCGAACGATACAAAGAAAAACCCGAGGTGGTTAATGCCATTGCATCGCACCACGAGGAAATTGAAATGACCAGCTTACTGGCACCAATTGTACAGGTTTGCGATGCTATTTCGGGTGCACGCCCGGGCGCACGCCGCGAAATTGCCGAATCGTACATTAAACGATTGAAAGACTTGGAAGACTTGGCACTGTCGTACCCCGGTGTAATGAAAACTTACGCCATACAAGCCGGCCGCGAGTTGCGCGTAATAGTTGGCGCCGAAAAAGTGAGCGACAAAGATGTTGAAGGCTTATCGTACGAAATAGCCAAGAAAATACAAGATGAAATGACGTATCCGGGACAAATAAAAATAACGGTAATACGCGAAACCAGAGCCGTAAATTACGCAAAATAACCAAACTGCGTTTTAGCATACAAAAACTGTTGTCGGATTTTTTCCGCCAACAGTTTTTTTTTACTTTTGGTTTTTGAAGAAGTTAGCGGAATGTGAAAATAACCGACACGTTTTTTGTACTAAAGCATTTTTCGTAGACAATCTTCTATCAGGCAAATAAAATTAAATATCACCTGATAAATTTCGAGCAAAGTGAAGCGTAAAGCTCGATTCTGTTTGAGTTTCAACACTTGCAAAATTCAGCTGGTAAAACTATATTTACACCTTGTTGAAAAATGCAGCTATTTACCTGATAATACAAGCAACGAAGGCGATATAAATCGAGAATTAGAAAAACAGTAGAAAGTTTGAAAAAAAATTGTAATATGAGATATATTCAATTGCTATCCTTAATTCTATTAGTGAATTGTACTAATAATGACATTTATAATAATTGCAAACCTGATTTTTTTGAGAAGAATTCAAATATGTTTTCACTGAATGAGATTTTTATAATTGACTCAACTATTAC
>JAIFNC010000226.1 GCA_020047935.1 Bacteroidota bacterium | reverse complement strand
ACTTCGGGGTCGGGTTTGGCTTTTGCCACCATGTTTCCATCCACAATAACATCAAAAACTTGTTCCATACCCAATTGTTTCAGAATTATATGTGCATTTTTACTGGCAGAACCTAAGGCAATTTTTATATTGTTGGCTTTAAGTTCGGCTATAAAATCGGCAACCCCGGGCAAAATTTCGTCGGGTGTCATTTCATAAATATAGGTAAGGTATAGGCTGTTTTTGCGGTCGGCGTATTCGAGTTTTTTTTCGTCGGAAAGGCTTACACTGCCAATTTCGAGCAAAATATCCAACGAGCGCATTCGGCTTACGCCTTTTAAACGCTCGTTATCGTGCTCGGTAAAATCGAAACCAAGCTGGTTTGCCAAAGCTTTCCAAGCAATATAATGGTACTTGGCAGTATCGGTTATTACACCGTCTAAATCAAAAATGCAGGCTTTTGTTTTCATTTATATCTCGTAATCATTCTTTTTAATTTGAAAAGCCGATTGAAATCCTAATGAAAATTTTTGTGGAAGGATGGTTTTAAGTTATTCAATATAGAAAAGAATAATAAGCATTCAATGTCGTTTAGTTTAGCGTTTTCCGCCCTGATAAGGGTAAAAGCAATAGCCCCCGATAAATCGGGGCAGGCTCGGGGCATACTTCGGCAAGCTCAGTAACCAACGCCCCGGTAAAGTATTGCCTATGTTTTTCAAGCCCTGAAGGGGCGATAGCCATTGCCCCTTCAGGGCGAAAAATCTACCGGTCAATTAACACAAGGCGTTGCCCTGTGCTAATAGCTTCAAGGCTTTCAGCCTTAACTAAACGACATTGAATTAGCATATTGAATTTGTTTTTACGGTTTTCAAGCTTAAAAACCTTGAATATAAAATACTTATACAAAAAGTTTTAGCTTGAAAAAGACCGTAAAAACTATGTTGCAGCAAAAACAACGCTGTAACATTTAACACCAACACAACCAATACACACAAACTACATTCGCATTCGGAAATTCAATCCAAAAAAATATTTTAATAGTGCTTAAAGAAAGTGCCGAATAACTCCTACTTATTCGGGCACTTCCCAACACACAACCAACTAATTTTTGTCGTTTACAAAAAACACCGAAACGGCACCCAGCAACATCATTACACCGGCTAAAACCAAAATGTAAATAGCCTGACCGCCAAAGAAATTCGTTAGAATATAACCGCCAAATACTCCGCTTATAATTTGCGGAATAACTACAGTTAAATTAAAAAGTCCCATAAAAATTCCCATTCGTTTTGCCGGCAAAACACTCGAAAGTATGGCATACGGCATGGCTAAAATAGCAGCCCATGCTATACCTACGCCCAACATCGAAATAAGGATATAATAATGGTTTGAGTTTAAAAAGTACATTGAAATGTAACCCAATCCGCCGGCAGCAAGTGCAAACGAGTATACGCCTTTGCGACCCATAACACGCATTAAATAAGGCATTGCCAACGAGAAAAGTGCGGCAAACAAACTGTAGGCAGCAAACGCAATTCCTACCCAGTTTCCGGCTTCGTTGTATTCAACCGAACTTGAGTCGCCTATGGCAGTGCCCCAATAGTGCTGCGCTATAGCAGGCGTACTGTAAACCCACATTAGGAACAGCGGAAACCATGAAAATAGTTGTACTACTGCCAATTGCATCATGGTTTTTGGCATGTTGGTAAGTACTTGCCAGAAACTTTGTTTTTCGGCTTTGTCTTCGGCGGTAATATTATTGAAGGCTTCGAATTGTGCAGGCGGATATTCTTTTGTTTTGAAAACGGTAACCAAAACACTCAGAATAAGCATGGTACCGCCAATGTAAAACGACCAAATAACTGCCGGCGGAACTTGTCCTTCGGGCGCAACATTTGCCACACCCATTGCGGTAAGTATAAAGGGCAATGCCGAGCCGATAACGGCACCGGTGTTAATTAAAAAGCTTTGTATCGAATAACCTACGTTGCGTTGTTCGTCGGGCATCATGTCGGCAACCAATGCGCGGAAAGGTTGAAAGGTAACATTGAAAGAACCGTCCATAAGAGCCAACATAACCGCACCAAAAACCAGTGCAGCCACACCGCCGGCTTTAATAACCACCGGAGCATTGGGCATAAAAAACATGGCAATCATGGAAACTATGGCACCACCCAAAATGTAAGGCGACCGGCGACCAAGGCGTGTCCATGTTGAATCGGATGCAGCGCCTACAATTGGCTGTACCATTAAGCCCATAATAGGTGCCACAAGCCAGAACAGCGAAAGCGAGTGCAAATCGGCACCAAGGTTCGAAAGTATTCGGCTGGCGTTGGCATTTTGCAGTGCAAAGCCAAATTGTACGCCCAAAAATCCGAAACTTACGTTCCAAATTTGCCAAAAACTGAGTTTAGGTTTTTTCATAGTTGTCAATTTTCCATTTTGAATTATTGAATTATTGAATTTTGAATGACGAATTTTGACTTATTGAATTTTGAACGGCGTGCCCTCACCGAAGGTAATGAGTAAATAAAAGCAAATACATTTTGGTAAAGTCTTCGCAGTACAGTTAATTCCTCAATTCTTCTATTCTTTCATTCTTAAATTCCTTAATTCTTCAATTCGTTAATTCTTATTTTTCAAGCAAATTAAAGGAAAAGAAAATGATTTAAAAAAAATCGTAGGTCATTAAAAAACTTCAAAACAAGAAAATACGGGGCTTAGGTGTTATTTCAAACGTTTACGATATTCTGAAAAAAAATACATGTTATACAACATCTAAAATAAAAAGTCGATTTTCGGTTAGGAAAATCGACTTCACGTAATAATTATATATATAGCAATATCTTTTAGCTTTTGGTCGATTCGCGAACCACCAGTTCCGGCTGTAGAATCACCGTTTCGGTTTTAATATTTTCGTTATTCGATTTTATTCTGCGCAATAATAATTCAACCGCACTTTTTCCCATTTCAAAACCGTGTTGTTCTATGGTAGTAAGTCCGGGGTCGGTTACTTGGCTTATTAAGCCGTTGGTAAAACCCACAATGGCAATATCTTCCGGTATACGTAAGCCGGCTTTTTTAACCGAACGCATAGCACCAATGGCAGTAGCATCGTTTACGGCAAAAATACCATCAACTTTTTGTCCCGATGCAAGAATTTTGGCAGTCATTTCAATGCCTTCTTCAAAGGTATCGCATTTAAAAAACATCGATTCTTCGAACCTAAAGCCCGAACCAACCAGCGCATCTTTAAATCCGTTTTTACGGTTTTGTCCAATTAGCATATGTTGCGATGCGCCCAAATGAATCAATTGCTTTTTGCCTTGCAGCAACAAATGTTCGGTAGCCATATACGCACCGCGATAATCGTCAACAATAACACGGTCGGTATCCATTTCGGGGCACACGCGATCGAAAAAAACCACCGGAATACCGCTTTGTTCAAGCCTTCGGAAATGCTCAAAATCTTGGGTAGTTTTTGCTACCGATGCCAACACACCGGCAGCGCGGCTCGAAATAAGCATATGTACGTCCTGCACTTCGCGTTCGTACGATTCGTTAGATTGGGTTATCATGATATTATAACCGTTTTTATATGCCACATCGCTTATGCCGCTAATAATGGATGAAAAAAAATGGTGAATAATTTCGGGAATTATGATGCCTATAACTTTTGTACGCTGATTTTTTAAGCTAAGTGCAATTTCGTTTGGCTGATATTTCAATTCTTTAGCCAATTCTTGAACTTTTCTTTTCGTTTTAACACTAATATCCGGATGATCTTTTAGCGCGCGCGAAACAGTTGAAGGAGATATTCCGAGGGTTTTTGCAATGTCTTTTATGGTCGTCTGATGCGAGTTCATAGTAGCAAATATTGGTTGTTGCTTACAAATATAAGAAGGTTTTTATGTTTTCCATAATTATTATTTTTTATTTTAAAAAAAAAGCTTAATTTTATATGTTGTATAACATGTTTTTCGCAATCGATGCCGCAAACGATTGCAGTAAAATACTGTAAATTAGCCCTTTTTTAGTTGAAAAATAGTTGTAAATTTGTGCTAAGAAATTTTTTGAAGTAAATTAAATATTTGTGCAGATGGAAAAAAAATACTTGTTAAAAACAAAACTGATGCTGTTGCTTCTGCTTTTTGCCGGAAGTATTTTTGCGCAGCAAGTTACCGTTACAGGTACAGTAACCGATATTATGGATGGCTCGGCGTTGCCCGGAGCTACGGTTTCTGTTAAAGGTAAAACTCAAGGTACCATTACCGATTTTACCGGTAAATATACCCTAAGCGTAACCGAGGGTAGTACCTTAATAGTTTCTTTTATTGGCTACGATGCCAAAGAAATAACCCTTGCAGCCGGACAAACTGTAGCCGATGTTGCACTTTCGCCTGCAGCTACCGATATTGAAGAGGTGATTGTAATTGGATACGGTACACAAAAAAAATCGGATAAAACAGGGGCGGTTGCCAACGTGAATGCCGACGAATTGAATGGTGGTGTTATTACCGACCCTATTCAAAGTTTACAAGGTAAAACTGCCGGGGTTTCCATTTCGAAAAAAGGCGGTGACCCGAATTCCGGATATACGGTAAAAATTCGCGGTTCTGCCAGTCTTGCTTCCGGAAGTGCTCCGTTGTATGTAGTAGATGGTGTTCCGGGTGTTGATGCTTCAACCATTGCGCCTGAAGATATTGAGTCGTTCAATATTCTGAAGGATGCTTCTTCTACTGCTATATACGGTTCAAGAGGTTCAAACGGCGTTATTATTATTACTACAAAAAAAGGTGCGAAAAAACAAGGAAACACGGTAGAATTCAATTCTTATGTTTCTATGGATAGAGTAGCCAACCGACTTGACTTTATGACTGCAGACGAATACCGACAAGCTGCTAAAGACAAAGGCTTAAACTTGGTTGACGGTGGCGCTAATACCGTGGTGGTACCGAAACGTCAAATTACCGTGTTTCTTTAACCAATGCCGATTTTAAAGGTGTGGTTAAAGGTACAGCCAAAAACCGTACTACTGCACGTATAAATGTAGGACAAACAGCTATCGACGGACGGTTGAATTTACAAGCTTTAGTTTCTGGTACATTTGAAAACAACGATTATGAGAATTATGGCGGAAATGGCTCGAACGATGTTATTTACCAAGCTTTTCAACGTAATCCAACCGACCCAATTTACAATGCCGACGGTACCTTCTATGAAACCCAGCGCGAATTTCAGTATTTTAATCCGCTGGCACTTATTGAACAAATTC
>JAIFNC010000182.1 GCA_020047935.1 Bacteroidota bacterium | reverse complement strand
AAAATTGGCGGCGCGGGTACATTCCATTATTTGTTCTTTTACCGTTTTCATGTTTTTTTCTTTTTTTAGCTTGAAATTATTCATCGTCAGTCCTGAACTCAATATCGTAGTTTAATATATAATTAAGCTCATTTTCATTAAAATTGAAAGATTGCCCTAAAACGGTATCAATTTCATCTATAATGCTTTTTGATTTTTTTGCTGAAAAACGAGATAACATAATTTCATCTTTTCCATCATTTCGTTTTTCGATTTTCTGTTGTGAATGAAGTTTAAAATCCAGCATTAATCTGGAATTAATTTCACTTAAAGAATCAAATAAAATTTCTGATTCAGGAACAGGAAATGGCAAAATATCGCTTCCGGTCATGTGCCAAGTATCGGAATAAGCAAGCCAAAAATAATAAAACAAGCTGCTATTCATTAATGCACAAATAGCATCTCTTGTTTTTTCATTTTTGAAATATAAAAAATGATAAGTACTTGATTGTACTTTTTGTTGATTCACATAGAAATCCGGTTCGAAATTTAAAATAATTTTATAATATCGTCCCCCTGCATTTCGGTAACAAATTCCAAAATCTGAATTACTAACCATGAAATCCGAAATTTTCTTTTTCTGAATTTTCATTTTTCCAAGAATTTCAACATCCAATTGATTTCCTATTTTCGGAATCGAAATTTGGCTTTTAAATAATTTCGAATTTACATAATTGATTGAATCAAAAAGACTTGTTCTGTCTTGAGTTTTCCATTTATTGTATTTCGTGGTATAAATATTTTCATTTTTCGTTGAATTCTCACCCACAATAATTGTCAAAGAAACATCAGCGCCTTCGAATAGCTTCGATGGTCTTTCAGAAAAATTGCTATACCATAAATTTTTGGATTTCTTTATTAAATAGTTTTGCAGAATTGCCATTCTATTTGTTGAAATTGAAGATATCGGAACAATCATTGCGAATTTTCCATTTTCAACTAAAACATTGAATGACCTTTCAATAAAATTCGCATAAATATTACCGCATTTCTCTGTTTCATAACTCTTTATCTCGTAGGCTTTTCGCACCTTAGCATATTCCACATACGGCGGATTACCGATAATCACATCAAATCCGCCTTTTTGCATAATGGTATCGAATTCCACAAACCAATGAAAAGGGTTTTCGATGCCTACGTTCAGTTGGCTGCCAATTTCCTTTTCAATAAACTGAATTTGAAATTTCAAATGGCTTAAACGTTCTTCGCCCTGCTCGGCATGTTGCAGGTTTTTGTATTCGGTTTTTAGGGCGGCAAGCTGCGCAATTTGTTCGTTTACAAGCTTGTACTCTTGTTTCATTACCGACAGTGCGCCTATGTTTGCCTTAATGCTTTCGCGGTTTGCCGAGGTAAAAATGTCCATGGTGTAGTTGTTCTGCAAATCGGTCCAGCTTGTTCCGCCCACCAGCGAATTTCCGGCGTAAATATTAAAATCGATATCGGGCAGCGGCTCAATGGCTTTAATATCGGCCAAGTTCGAAACCAATTGCAAAAACAGGCGCAGCTTGCAAATTTCGGTGGCTTCTTTCACAATATCAACGCCGTAGAGGTTGTTCAGGATAATTTGCTTGGTAAGGTAGTACTCTTGGCTGTGCGCCGCAAGGGTTTTGCAAAGGTTTTGCAGCCAAGCATCGTTGGGCTGCCGTGGGGCAAAAGCCTGCAACTTGAAAACCGTTTTGCGGTACACGGGCAGCAACACATTCAGCGCGGCAAACAAAAATGCCCCCGAACCCACCGATGGGTCGAGCACCGAAAGCTCGCACAAAATATTGCGGTACAGAAATTTAAGCGTTTCGTAATCGTCGGTTTGCTCAATATAATCGGCCATATTGCCAATAATATCTTCGTTGGCCGTAATCATGGGGCTTGGGTCGGGCGCGGCAAATCCGTTGGCACGCAACTTATCGAAAATAAACGGAATAATGGTGTTT
Organism: Bacteroidota bacterium; assembly: GCA_020047935.1. Lineage (GTDB taxonomy): Bacteria > Bacteroidota > Bacteroidia > Bacteroidales > JAIFNC01 > JAIFNC01. Next base: position 3,104 of record JAIFNC010000182.1, on the reverse strand, counting down.
TTGGCAATGTATTCCGTAATATCTTCCTTGGTATAGTAGGCGCCCAGCTCTTTTTGGTTAATGTATTTTTCGAAAATATAGCCCAGCACATCGGGGTTTATGTCGGTATCTTCCTTCATGGGGCGATTGTCCAAATACCAGGTGTAACCGTTCAGGAACGTGAGCACTTCGTGCAAAATTTCTGCATTTACGCGTATTAGCGTGTTTGCGCGAATGTAATTTGGGTCGTCAAAAGCTTTCAGTTCGTTCTTTTGTGCCGGCGCGGGCGTGTATTTGGTTTCAATTTGGTGCGGATAAAACAAACCGCCGTTCAGGTAAGGCACTTCGCCAAATTCGGCGGTAAATGCTTGCTTTAGGGCATGTCCGTTGCGCTTTGCAAAGCCGATAAAAAAGAGCGGAAGCAAAAAATCGCGGTAAAAATCTTTTCCGGTAAAGCGTGTTTGGTCGAACTTCTGCAACATAAAATCGGTATTGTTTTGTATAACGCCGTGTTTTTGCAGAAAATAAATAAACATCAAACGGTTCATAAGCACCGAAGCATACCACTCGACATCGGGCGCGTGGTCAATGCCACCAATGGCCGATTGCAGCTTTTTGTGCAGCGCCTTAAACTTATCGAAAAACTTTTTGGTAACCTTGTCGTTTGTTTCAAAAGCCTTTTCAATTTTAATCCGCAAATCCACGGCATCTTTCGACTGGTCGATATTGAAAAGCTGTATTTTTTCGGAAAAAAGGCTTGTGTTGCGCTCAATTTCGTTGTAGCTTATGGGTTTAAGCTTTTTTGAAGTGCTGATGTTGTAAATATCGAACACCATGCCGCCGTTGGAAACAAACAGAAAATGCGAATTGGGAAAGAAGGTTTTTTGGTCTTTAATAAGCCTTTTCTGAAATTCCGGAATACGGTCGCGACACTCTACCACCACCACATCGACCCCGCCGCCCGAATACTCTTTGGCAATGGAAATAATATTGTCGGCACCGGCGGTGTTGGGCACCGGCAGCGCCTCGCCAACAAACTCGTAACCCAGTTTTTCCACAAACAAACTGTCAATTTTCTGTCTGAAATCGGTCATACAAAAGGTATAAAAAATAAAGCGGTTAAGATATACATTTATTTTGAAAAGTACGCAACGACAAAAGGAAATAAACGAACGAAATGTGTGCTGCCGCTGATGACTTAAACCCGCCTAAAGGTTTTGAAGACTTGGCGGGTTGGTGGGGATTATTTCCGGGCTTTCGGGCGGCTAATTGTCAAGTCCCAACACAATTTGTTGTAGGCATTGCGCAACCAAATCGAATATCAAGTTTCGGTTGGTTTCTATAATTTGGTTTATCAGTTTGCTTTCTTCGGCTTTTGTAATTTCTTCGGAAAGTATGCTTATAATTTGGCTTTTAGTTTGCTTGCCGGTTGCTAAAATATTTGCCATATCGGTACCTAATACAAAAGCGGCTACGGTTTCATTTACCGCTTCGGCGTCTTCAAAAAGGGTATAATGGTTTGTGTAAATTCGTTCTTGCCAAATCCAAAAATAGTTGGCAAGAATAAAACCAATATCTGCCGCATCGCGGTTGTCGGTTGAATGGCGGTCGTGCCAAGCAACAATTTTTAGCAGAAATATTCCGGCAAGGTCGGCTACAAACACCCGAAATTCGTTGTCGATAGTTACCGCCAACTTATGTTTGTTTACCTCGTCGAAACCAAGCACCGACATGGCAATATTGAAGTCGGGCGGCCAAAGTATTTCGTTTTTATTTTCGGAAAGCTCGCCAAACGGAACAATGTCGAGTATGTAGTATTTTTTATAAAAGAAACGCTGTTTACGGTTCAAGTCTTTGGTAAATTTTCCGCTTGCAATTAATTCATGCTCAATTTGTTCAAAAACTTCCCAGCTTTTTATGGCAACTGCAATATCCAAATCGTTGGTTGCCCTTGGCGATTTTTCATGGTGCAAACCCAACATTATGTCGCGTGCAACGGCACCAATAATAAAAAACTCAATGCCTTCGCGTTCAAAAAATTGCACCAAAGTTTGCAGCAATTCCTTAACAGCCGGACTTTCGAACGTGCTACTTAATATACGATAATTCATTTTGAAGTATAATTTTAGCGGTTTCGATATTTCGCGAATTGCCGGTATTTATTAAATCGGCATACACCAACACGGGCGAAACGGTTTGTTTTTCGATACTTAGGTCTGATGTTTCGAAAAAACATTGCAAAATTTCAACATCGCCTTGCATGTCGGGCACTAAGCCAAAAACGGGCATCAGTTCGTGCCAAGCAGCCGTGGTATAAATTGTAAAAACGCCCGGTTTTAAATGTTGGGTAAGCAATGCGGCAGCAGGTTCGGCACCCCAAAATATTGCTTGGTTGGTAAGTTGAAGTTTTAGGGTTTGCCAATTCTTGTACTGCGAACTGTTGGCAAAGCGCATTCGTTTTTTGAACAATTTAGGACGTAATTCGGCATTATACGCCACAATCCAACGGTTGAGCAATTCGGGCAAATATTTAAGATGCAGACTTTTTTCGGTTTTAAGCACAAAGTTTTCTGTTTCCAAAGCATGCATAAGTACACTTACCGAACCCAACGCTATGCCGGCTTTTTGTGCTAAGGTTCTGTATGGTAAATTAATATCGCCGGGCTTATTCAGCAAACAAAAAATAAGCTTAATACCGGCATCGCGAAACAATCGGCTTGGTGCGTTTACTATCGGTTTTTCCTTTTTTAATCCTTGAATAAGTACAAAAACTTCATCGGTTTTAATGTGTACATTGCCCGAAGCATCGGCATAGCAGATGTTTTCAGCCTTTAGCTTTTCGGCAAGCGTGCCGCTAATGTAGTTCGAAAAAATAATACCTTTTAGCCGAAATTCCTTTTCGTATTCGAGCATTTCGGAAATTGCAGCCCCCAAGTTTGCAGCAAGCAGGTTGGGTTTTAACAGTACACAAAGCGCTGTTTTACCAACGGTTAATTGAAATTTTTGCTTATCGATAGTAAACAATTGAATTTGAAGCTTCGTTTGGTTTTGCAATTTATTTGCAATATCAAAAGCAAGGTCGTTATTCATGTTCGCAAAATGTATTTGTTCACAACTATTGAACA
>JAIFNC010000222.1 GCA_020047935.1 Bacteroidota bacterium | reverse complement strand
ACGGAACCGCTGTTTGCGGTGCTTTACCAATGAATTTTGAGTAATTGGGCAAAGCAATAAACAAAAATCAAAATAAAAAATAAGGCCGCCCAAAATCGGAAAACTCGCAAAAATTAAACCTGATTTGAAGAGCGACCTATAACGTACAAAATTAGTTAGATTTTATGAAAAATTTAAAGTTTTTATTTTTATTAACACTTGTTAGTGTTTTTTTTGGAATTACATCTTGTTCAAAAGAAGAATTGGTTAAAGAGTCATCAATAAAAGAAGACCCTACACAAAATGTAGAAGTAAAAAATGGTGTTTTGTTTTTTGAAAATAATGAAAGTTTTGAAAAATTTACGCTTTTCGTATTAAATGCTACAGATACTGAATTAGATAGAATTGATGAGAAATTGGGCTTTATATCTGCCAGAAAATATGGAAATGCAGGTTACGAAGCAATTAGTAATATTTCCGAAACTGGCACAGAAGAAGAAATTATAACGATAATAGGACAATATTCAGACGTACTTGAATTAAAAGAGGCACAAAATGGCGAAAATGAAGTTGTAAACAAATTTGACGTTCACTCCGGATATACTGATATTAATGGCGTATATGCAATTGATAAAAGTGCATATAAATTAGTAGGTGTTTATATTATTCAAACGAATATTGAGAATCTATCATTTCTAAAAACGTATGAATTCACTAGTATGAATAATGTACCAGCCAATCTTAAGATAATTAGATTAAATACAAACTCAGACGCAAAATTAAAATACGGAAAATGCACAACAACCGACTTCGAACAAGATTTTTATTCAAAATCAGGAAGCTATAAATTAAAGATTTCTATGAAGGCGTTTTATGGGGTAGATGGTGGTCTTTTGACAAGTAGATCGTACTATGAATTACAAAGTTGGAAAAGAACAGCTTATATATGGTTTTTAGAGAAAGCAACAATGGCTAGGGATTATGCAAAATATACTGTCCATACACCTGGTTATTGGGCAACCGATCCAGCGAAGTACTACGATTATAATTATGGATATTACATAACACCTCAAAAGGAAAATCATATCAGAAATACTGTTTATTCTAATAGTCATTATGAACCATATTCCGGATTATATATCACTAATTTTGAAGTCAAAGGAACGACCCAGTACTTGGAAGATAGACCCGTCGCTTCGTGTCAGTAAGAAATCAAATTACTTTAAATTGATTTAAAGACTACTTATTAGGTTCATTTAAAAGCAAAGGGAAACCATTCAGGAATACATACTGAATGGTTTCAAACAATATAAATAAGCACTTCATTCAAATTAAGACTATGAAAAAAATAACTATTATTCTACTTTTTATTGCTTTTTTACTTCAAATAAATCAAGTTTTTTCTCAAACCATTTCAATTCTTGCCGGTGGCGGTTTAGGACGTCCTATACAATTCCAGAAAAACAATTCCTATTCATACAACACATTATCAGTTAGCGTGGGAACTACGTTCGAATTTACGGTATTCGACGAAAAATACGAAGTTGGCTTGCAATATAGCTACAATGATTCTGAAGCGTTTAATAAAGCAAAAAGCTATGCAAGCACCGAAGAATACAATAATCAATTAGGTGCAATAATGCCTTCGTATGGAAATTCGATTTTTGCAAAATATTACTATTCAAACCATTTAATTTCGATACCTATTTATAGAATTAAAGAACTCAAACATAACGATAAATTAAAGTTTATGTATGGTATTGAAAACAATCTTTCGTTAAGTAAACGAGACTTACTGAACTTAAATTATAGTATGGATATTGCAGCAGGCTTTGAAACGGAAATTGCTAATCTCTTCCAATTTAGAGTTACCGGTGACGTAAATCTAATTCCCATCGGACTTTTTAAGTATAGTTCTCCTAACTATTTAAATTCAGGCATTTCTCTTTCACTAAAATACAATCTTTTTAAAAAATAAATGAAATTGCGTACTTTACTTATAACTGCTTGTTTGTTAGCAAGCTTAAACATGGCATTTATAGCCCAAACTCCGTATAAAATTTCAGGAACAGTAACCGATGCCGTAAATGGTACACCGATTATTGCAGCTCATTGTACCGATTTGTTGTCGGGAGCGTATGCCATTACCGACGAAAACGGCTACTTTGTGCTTCAAATTAAAACCGACTCCGTTCGGTTAAAAATTACCCACGCAGCCTACGAAGCTTATTCAATTAATTTGTTTTCCGAAAACAGCAAAGGATTAAAAATTAAGCTCATCGAAAAAACCTTGGGCGAAGTTTCGGTAACCGGAAGCATACCGCTTCACCGGCAAACCTTGTCGGGCAAAAACACGATACCGGTTAAGCGTATACAAGCAATTCCGTCCTTAATGGGCGAGCCCGATTTGCTTAAAGCCTTGGCGTTTATACCCGGTATAAGTGTAAGCAACAAAGGTTTTTCGAATATGTACGTTAGGGGCGGCGGCAGGCAGAATAATTTGGTACTTATGGACGATGCGCCTATGTACGGAACGGGGCACGTTTTGGGCTTTTTGTCGCCGTACAACACCGATGTGCTAAAAAATATTGATGTTTATAAAGGCGGTTTTCCGGCACGGTTTGGCGGCAGAACGGCATCGGTACTCGATTTGCGTATTAAAGAAGCCGATTATTCGAAGTTTAATGGTCTGGTAGATATTGGCATATTAAAATCGCGAGCTATTTTCGAAATTCCTATTTGGAAAGACAAAAGCTCCTTATTGCTCGCCGGCAGAGGAACCTATACCAATTTTATTTTGGCTCCGTTTCATAATGCAACCTACTTAATGCCTAATTACTATTTTTACGATTTAAACGGTAAATACACGCATAAACTTAGTACCAAAAGCAAACTATCGGTAAATTGGTATTCGAATTTCGATAAACTGAGTATTTTATCGAGCACTAACAACACTACCGAAAACATTTCGCTAAATCAAGAGAATCATTTAACGAGTGTTACCTATACCACCCAAATACGTTCGAATTTAATATTAACAGCCTCGGCGAATTATTCGCGTTTTCTGACCAACCGAAGCGTTGAGATAAGAATCCAACCGCCGGTAGACAGTTTGTTGCTTAGTACTGCACTTAATTCGACCAAAATTGAAGACTATTCCTTAAACGTAAAGCTTAAATACCTAACAAACAAGCACACAATTCAGTTTGGTATTTTACCCAAATATTACAAGGTTTTACCTTGGATAGTTTCCCCGAATGATTTTAATTTGCTCGACAACCCCCAAACCGACACCACCGATTTAGCACCTACCATCGGTTTCGAATTTTCGGTATTTGCCGAAGACGATTGGAAAATAACCGACAACATAAATTTGAATGCAGGGCTAAGGCTTAATTACTTTGTAAATCAAAAAAACAAGTATTTTATTCCCGAACCTCGTTTGTCGTTTAGGTACGAAATAAACGATGCTGTTTCGATGAAAGCCGGCTTTAGTTCCATGAGCCAGTTTTTGCAAGTTATGGAAAGCAATTCAAGCGGACTAACCTCGGAAGTTTGGGTGCTAAGCGACAGTTTGTTCAAACCGCAAAAGGCAAATCAGTTTTCGGCAGGAATATTTGGAAAATTTAAGGGGTTCGAATTGGGGTTTGAAGGTTATATAAAACAAAGTTCGAACTTGGTTTATTACGAATATATGAATTTTGAAACCCTTTATGATGGTTGGCGCAACGATGTACATACTAACGGACGAGGCCGTTCGATGGGATTAGAATTTTCGGTTCAGAAACAAACCGAAAACTTGTTTTTTGCAATGGCATATACCTTATCAAAAACAATGTACCAATTCAAAACCGCCAACGACGGAAAACCGTTTGCTCCACCGTTCGACAAATTGCACGATTTCAATATATTTATAAACTATAAAGCCAATAAAACCAACGAATTTGGCATAAGTTGGGTTTTTAATACCGGTACTCCTATTACATTGCCTGCCGGCAACATCGCGCAAAGCGGTTTTTTTGGTCAATATTATGCTTACAGCGGTATTAATGGTGCGCGTTTGCCCGAATACCACCGCTTAGACCTTTCGTGGAAACGAACCAAGAAAACCAAATACGGCAACGAAAAATATTGGATTTACAGCCTGTATAATGCCTATTCGCGCAAAAACCCAATTTTCATATCCATGCAACCGGGCGGCAAGGTGAAAAAGCACAATTTACTACCCATTGTTCCCGGCATAAGTTGGGGCTATCGCTTTTAATTCAGCAAATAAAAATTGAACCATGAATCGTATCATTATACTGCTTTTTACTGCAATTGCAATTACTACTTCATGCTCCTCGTTTCTCGATTACGAAGTGCCATACCACGGCGACCGTTTAGCGGTACACGCCTTGCTTACCGATTCAATAATAGAAGTTTACGTATCGAAAACAGCACACCCGTTGGATTCGTCGGAAAATACTTGGGTTGAAAATGCAACTGTGGTGCTATTTGGCAATAACCAAAAATTGTTCACAATTCCGCAAGTTAAGCAAGGAAAATACGAGTTAAATGTTTCCGAAATAGCCGAAAACATCGATTACCACCTTGAAGTAAGTGCCACCGGTTTCGAAAAAGTTATTTCGACAAAACAACAATTACCACCTAAATTAGATACGATAAGTACATATACCGAATTAACCGAATACAGCAATCAGAGCTATTATTTTATAACGAAAATTAAATCGTCGGGCAAAGAATATGTGTATCAGACTTTGTTGGATATGTACGGCGCTACTATCACTCGATTAGATTCCGTTTATTTAGGCTATTCGGTTTATGACAAACCTGCCGATACAGAATTAACCATGTCATCGTTTGCAAGCACTGAGTTTTATTACAATATATACTCGCGAACGCCCGACACATTGCGCTATGCAGTACAACGAGTACGAGTTTATTCAACTGATTTTAAAAAATTTATACTTAGTGTAGAGCAGAATTCCGACGTAGCAAGCGGCGAACTTCCGCTGTTCGATTACGTTCCGCCAATTTTTTCGAACATGAAAAACGGTTTTGGGCTGTTTGCATGCTACCGCGAAAAAAAGAAA
>JAIFNC010000021.1 GCA_020047935.1 Bacteroidota bacterium | reverse complement strand
TTGGTAAAATGAATGCAAATGGAGACGGTACTTACAGCATTTCATTTATTCCGCGTAATTATTTTGGATTAACCGCTGCCGAAAAATATGCCCAATTAAGTATGGTTTTCCGCAACGATATCGGAAACCTTGAAGGTAAAGATGCCGATTTGAAAGATTTCTATTTCAATATAAAACAAGTATTTAGCATTGCTCGAAAAGAAAGCAATTATTTAACACTTAACGGCGGCAGCGATGCTATTTCTGCGTTAGAAAATGAGATTAATAATAGTTCCGCTTACAGTTTAACCGATACCTTACTTACCGTTGAGGCTTGGGTTTATCCTACAGCATTGCCGGCTTCCGGTCAATATTGGACTATTGCCTCGCGACGAATTAACGGCAACCCTTGGAATGTATTCTCGTTGCAATTACGAAATCCGGGCGTAAATCCTGAATTTGGCTTCGATGTTTCTAACGGTGAGCTCGATAACTATAACGGCATTACTACAACTACCGTTAAATTAAACGAATGGCAGCATTTAGTAGGCACCTACGATGGTGTAAAACAGCGATTATATTTAAATGGCGAACTGGTTGGCGAGCGCGAAACCCTATTAAGATTTGGCAGCGGTAATTTTGGATTTAATATTGGCGAAAATTTTATAGGTCGAATTGATGAAGTAAAATTATGGAACGCAGCTTTTAATCAGGCTGATATTATTAATTCTGCCAACTCGCTTTCTACAGGGCTCGAATCAAAATTACGAGCATTCTATAGTATGAATGGGTATATAAATCAAGGTGGATTTGACTATATGCCTGATAATACAGTCTATGCCAAAGTGTAGATTTTGTGCATCCAAAAGGACAGATTTCAATCGACTTTTCGATAAAAAATAATACAGCAAAGTATTTAAATCAAAGTCTTGGTTATAAATTGTACCTATCAACCAATACTACCCTCGAAACTGCTGCCGATTTGCTGTTTTATACCGGTGAAATTTTTGATTTGGCTGCAAATCAGAATTATACCGATATTATTACGGCAACTATACCTGAAAATGTAACGGAGGGTAAGTATTACATAATTCTAAAATCCGATACCGAAGAATTGTTACTTGAAGAAAATAAAGCTAATAATTTGGCATTTAAACAAATAACAGTGCTAACGGAATGCACCGATGCACTTGAACCTAACAATAAAAATATTGCTGCGGTCGAAATAAATAGAATGCAATATGCAGCAAATAATTTGTGTCTTTCGTTAACCGATACCGATTGGTTTAAATTTTTAGTTGGCGATAAATACTATTATTTTGTTGTTAAACCGGCAACCTACGGAAAAACAGGCAACTATAATTTAAACGTTAGTCAAACCGGTTCAAATTTAACTATTCAAACACTTTCACCTGATAATATTGTTCAAACTGATACCTACATAGAGCTGTATAATTCAGAGCTGAATTTATTAATGCAAAATGACAATTTTAACAATACTGTATTTTCTAAATTAGTTTATTCTCTACCAACAGCAAATTTAGTTGCTCCTGAAATAAATTTAAGCTCGTCGGCGTGGCTAAGTGGTCAACAAATTAGCATTCAAATAACCACATCTAACCAAGGTGCATTAATCTCAGAATTAAGTAAAACAGCCGTTTACTTATCTGTCGATACAATTTGGGATGCAGCAACCGATCTTTTGCTTGATGTTTTTGATATACAACAGTTGATGCCATTTAGTTCGATTACAAATACGACTTCGTACTCGGTTCCTTTTTCGTTAAACGGAGGAAGTTATTTTGTTTTATCAATTGTCGATTATTCGAACCTTGTTGCAGAGTCAGATGAAAAAAACACATTTAAAAAGAGTATTGCTATCAATAGTAACCAGCCCGATTTAAAAATGGAGTTGTTCTCGTTTACTCCCACAAATGCTAATGCCGGTTCCGTGGTAGCTTTAAGTTATACCATTAATAATATAAGTGCTTATTCTTCAGCAGTATATTCAGTCGGTGTTTTTCTTTCAAAAGATAGTATACTTAAACAACCGGAAGATGAGTTGATTGAAAATTTTTCATACGCTGCTTTGGCTGCAGGTGGCACTATAACATATGCACCCAATATTACAATTCCGCGTAGTACTCCGCAAGGTACTTGGTATTTAATAACTGTTATCGACCCTTTAAATTCGGTTGTTGAGTTGAGTAAATCGAATAACCGTAAGTATAAATCAATTGCGGTAGTAAATACGTCGACTTGTATTGATGAAAATGAACCCAATAACACCTATGCAAGTGCGAAGTTGCTTCCTTTAAATCAAAGTAAGTCAATTTGTATTGATGTTTCAGATTCTGACATTTTTAAAATAGAAGTATTAGGCAAAATATATTATGTTAAAATATACAGCGATACAGGAGCAACCGGAAATTGCAATATAAATGCTACTATTGTCGGCAATAATTTAGTTGTAAAAACCACAATTACAACAACAGCTTTCGATACTTATTTGCAGCTTTATAACGAATCTTTCACACTACTCGCCTCTGACGATGATTTGGGAGGAAATTTATTGTCGCAAATTACTTATGCTTTACCTTTTTCCGATTTGAAGGTAAATGCTTTAAGCACCGGAATAACATCCTATGTTCCCGGATCAGATGTTGTAATGTCAGTTGACTTTATAAATTCAGGAAATCTTGCAAGTAATTCTGTCTACGGTAAAACATTTTTATCGGTTGATAATTTGCTCGATGCTGCCGATATTCGACTGAATGAATTTGCAATACCTTCAATTCAAGTATCTGCAATACAGAATATTCGAAATTCGTTTACTCTACCAACAAATATAACGCAAGGCAATTATTATTTTATAGTTAATATTGATGCTGAAAATTTCGAAATTGAAATAAGCGAAACAAATAATAATTCGGCATTAGCAACCCTGATTGCACAACCCTTAGCCAAAAATATAACAGCTACTGCTTTTAATTTGGCAGGTAATACAATTGAAGCAGGTAAAGAACTTAATTTAAGCTTATTATTAACTAATTCAACTGCAAATGCGACCAAATCATATGCATACACTGTAAGTATATTTCCTACTAATAACCCTGCATTAAAAACAACAATTATAGAAGGCGAAACCGGAATCATGATGGCAAATGAGGTATTTGTTTTAGATACAAAAGTCGTAATTCCGTTAAATTTAGTAACCGGCGACTATACGGTTGAATTAAGTGCAGATCCAAATAATTTAGTAACTGAAACCGTTGAAAATGATAATACTTTTATAAGGTCGTTGGCAGTACAAGCTTCCGGATTGCCGAATTTGTATATTAAAAATATACAAACCGACAAATCAAACTATAATTCAGGCAATAGTATGACAGTAACTTATTCGCTTGCAAATAAAGGGACTACAACTGTTAGCGCAGGGGTAAAAGTTGATTTTTATCTTTCATCAGATTTCGTAGTCAGCGCAGAAGATATTAAACTTTCGGAATATACAGTGAGTGCAACCGATATTCAAGCAGCAACAAATTTGCAGGTGCAACTGAATTTACCCAATTATTTACCAACCGGATTTTATAAAATTATTGCAGTTGCCGATTTGGCAGGTACTTTACTTGAAGTAAGTGAAAATGATAATTCGGCTGGTTATTCTATATCAGTAACTTCTGTAGGTTGTGCGGATGCTTTTGAACCAAATAATTTTGCCGGAGCTGCATACTCAATTAATGGAACCGGTTTAAATAAAACGGGTTTATGTTTAATTGCTGCAGATAAAGATTGGTTTAAATTTAAGCTATTCGATAAAACCTATTATTTTGCAATTAGAGCTGTAAATACAACTTTAACAGGCGATTATGACTTAGTTTTCAATTTGTCCGGACGCGATTTACTAATTGAGACTAAAACTTCAGGTAAAATAAATGTAGATACCTATATTGAATTATATGATTCAACCGGAGTTGCAATCCTTCGTTTTGATGATAACAGTGGTTTAAATAATTATGCTAAGCTAACCTACACTTTTCCGCAACCCGATTTTTATATTACCGATTTAATAGTAAATCAATCTGTTTTAGTTGCCGGAACCTCGGTTATTGTAACAGGCGTTCTTAATAACAGTATTGCGTTTACCTCATCTAATGCAATAGGTATAAACGCAATACTTTCGGCTGATGCCATTATTTCAAACGACGATTTAAGTTTGAATTCTACTTCAATTACACCTACTGTCGGTTCAAAAACGGCTAATTTTAATTATACCTATACTATACCGGAAAAAACAAATGCAGGTTCTTATTATATTATTGTTCAGGTTGATGGAGCAAAAGCAATAATTGAGTTAAATGACACTAATAATACAGCATTTACTACTATATTTGTAAATTCTGCTATTCTTCCTGATTATATTCCAATTAATAAAACAATTAATAAAACAGAATTTTTACTTTCTGAAACAATTGATGTAACTTTTAATGTGAAAAACATTGGTGCCACAAATGCAAGTGCACAATACAGTGGCATTTACTTATCAAAAGATAAATTAGTCGACGCTTCTGATGTTTTAATGGGGCAATTATTAATAAATTCGTTAGCATCAGGAGGAGTATCGACTAGCCATAATGCTAAATATACTATTCCGAATAATATTCCTTTAGGTTACTATTATGTGTTGCTTGTTGCTGACAAGAATTTAACAATAGTTGAAACAGATGAAAGTAATAATCTGCTGTATTCGCAAATTAAAATAACTGCATATAAACCAGACTTAACAGTTGAAATCACTAAAATAACCCCCGGAACTGTTAGTGTTGGAAACTCAATATTAGTAGAATTTAACGTAAAAAACATAGGTACAGTGGTATCACCAACAACTAAAGCTGAACTGTGGCTTCCGCTGCGCAATAATAAAACTCAAGGTATTCGTGTGCAATACGATGTGGCGGCAATTAATGCGGGTGCTACCCTAAGCATTTCGAAAAGTGTTTTGGTAGAAACAATTGCTGATGTAGGATTGACACCTTTGAGTATAAGTATTGATCCTTTACTTGCAGTTGATGAATTGATTGAAACCAATAACACAGCTGATGCTGAAATTAATATTTTAAGTGCCGATTTCAATATTTCCAATTTAACTGTTCAACCATTAAGTGGCATTGAACCGGGGCAATCAATAACGGTAAGTGCAACTATTCAAAATACGACCACTTCAATCTTGCCCGAAGTAGTAATTGATTATTATTTTTCGCTCAATGCAATTCTCGAAATTGGTACCGATATTCATTTGGGTTTCGAGTCCTTACCTTCTATTCAACCGTCTTTGAGCTATGTTTCAATAAAGAGTTTTATCATAAGCTCAACAAATTTTGGAACAAACAGAATTTTTGCTGTTGTAAACGCAACCAATACAGTAACCGAAACAAACAAAGCGAACAATCAGCTCATGGCCGATTTCAACATAAAACAACCATCCGGACCTGCCGATTTGCAAATAATTCAAGCAATTGCTTCTTTAACCGAAGTTATTCCGGGAATACCTTTTGCTACGAACATAGAAGTTAAAAATACCGGCTTAGGTTATTCGGCAATCAATACACTAAAAGTGTATTATTCCGACGATAATTCGCTTACTGCATCCGACCCGCAAATAGCTTGGGCATTCGTAAACCCATTATTGCCCGGTGCTTCCGGTGTGCTTCGCATTGAAACAGCTTTACCGGTTGGCATTACCCAAGGAACACATTCTTTATTCTTTGTAGTTGATCCGCTTTCGTCAGGTAATGATGGAATTGCTGAAATATCATTGTTCCCGAACCCGGCATCCGACGAGTTTTATGTTTGGGTACCGAATGCGGTTACCAAAGCCAAAGTAGAAGTAATAACCTTAAGCGGAAATAGGGTGCTGAGTACCGAATTTACCGGAAATTCAGTTCGAATAAATACAAACCAATTGGCTCAAGGCATGTATTTAGTTAAAATTGATAACGGAACTGAAATTATTACCCGAAAATTGGTAATTAGCAAGGAATAATGCGTTTATTGATAGTTAAGTAAAAAGCGAACGCTTAACAATGTAAAAGGAAGCCGGAAATTTATTTTTTCGGCTTCTTTTTTTGAAAATATTTCAAAATAGAAAAATAAATTAATACCTTTGTGTCCGAAATTAAATAAGTGTAATTGTAAATAAAAATAAATAGTATTATGATATTAGTTGGAAAAAAAGCACCGCATTTTTCGTCGAGTGCAGTAGTAAATGGAAGCGAAATAGTAAATAATTTTTCGTTAGACCAGTTTTTAGGTAAAAAACACGTGGTATTTTTCTTTTATCCTGCCGATTTCACCTTTGTTTGCCCTACCGAGCTTATTGCATTTCAGAACCGAATTGAAGAGTTTGAGAAACGCAACACCGTTGTTATCGGTTGTTCTACCGATAGCCAATTTTCGCATTGGAAATGGCTGCAAACCGAGCAAAAAGACGGTGGTATTAAAGGCGTTAACTATCCGTTGGTTGCCGACGGCGCAAATACCATAGCCGAAAACTACGGCGTGTTGGCAGGCGAATACGAATACAACGAAAAAGGCGAAGCTACTTTTATTGGTTCGGCACAAGCATACCGCGGTTTGTTTCTAATTGACAAAAACGGCGTTGTACAACACCAAGTAGTTAACAATATGCCGCTTGGCCGCAGCGTTGAAGAAACCTTACGCATGGTAGATGCACTCAAGACGGTATTGCCGATTACCTTGCAAATAACTAAGAATTTGATTTCTTGCTTAAGAATAGCCGCTTCATTTATGGAGCGGTTTTTTTATGTCGAATTGTTTTCGTTTGTTAAATTTGAACTAGACCTGTTTATTTACGAAGTTAAATTTGGATAATGAAAACAGTGTTTTTACATTTGCTAATTAATAAAATATTTAAGCAACTTCTATTTCGATTCGAAAAAATTGGAATATGGAAAAATCAGCTAATTTTGCATGTTGAAATTTTAGATTTATGGAAAACAAACCACAATTTGAAGCCGTAATTTTTGATATGGACGGCGTATTAATTAACTCCGAGCCATTCTGGAGTATTGCTGAATTTGAAGTATTTAACCGGCACGGAATACAAATTAGCTTGGAGGAGACCAATGAATCGATGGGAATTAGGTTGAATGATGTGGTGGCCATGCGAAAAAAACAGTTTCCGGGTTGCACAACACCCGATGAAATTATTGTTCAAGAAACCATTAACGAAGTGATAAGGCTAATTAAAACCGAGGGCGTTTGTATTGAAGGAATTCCTGAATTACTCGAAAGTTTAAAATTAGCCGGTATAAAAATAGGCTTGGCTACTTCATCGTCGCCCGACTTAATTGATGCTGTGCTCGAAAAGTTGCAAATCGGACATTATTTCGAAGCGGTATCGTCGGCAATATTCGAGAAAAACGGCAAACCTTTTCCCGATGTTTTTTTAACAACTGCACAAAAATTGCAAATAAAACCCGGTAATTGCATAGTTTTTGAAGATTCGCCCAAGGGAGTACAAGCGGCATTGCGTGCAGACATGAAAGTTATTGTAGTAAATAGCAATAATTTGCACCCCGAATCGTTTGATAAAGTCGGACTAATAATTGAAACACCTGCCGATTTAGGAAAAGATGAGGTAGCGCAATTATTTAGTTTTTTTGCTAACAATTAATACACCGTTTTTTTCGTTTTATAATCGCCTAATATTGAATTTAAAATTGAAGACTTATGAGAATTGCCGCAGTTATTAGTTTTTTCGCACTGTTCCAAGCTATAATAATGCCGGCGCAAAAAATAAATTCGCAAACCCCAATGTCCGATTCTATCATCGGCGAGTGGTTTACGCAAGACAATTCGTCGATTGTGAAAATATACAAATCGGGGAGTGTTTTTTATGGGCAAGTCGTTTGGCTAAAAGTACCTATTAATGCCGATGGGCAAATGCAGCGCGACAAACGCGGTGTACCTATTGTGGGCAGTACCATTTTAAGCAGTTTAAACTATGTTTCCGATGGCAGTTGGTCGGAAGGCTTAATGTATGTAGGCCCGCGCGGCGCTACCTATTCGTGTATTGTTAAAATGTTGGACAACGATACCATAGAAATTCGTGTAACCATGGAGCTCGGTATTACCAAGGTCGAAAAATGGAAACGCAGAGCCTAAGCTTAGCCAATTTTTTTGTTGAATTATAAATTGATACAGTAAAGGTCATTTATTTGCCGTTTCAATTTGTTTTTTAGCGCTGTGCGTTGTTTTTTTGAAATTAAACTTCGAAATACAATCGTTTTTACCTGCTTATTACGTTAATTTCGAATTATAAACTTATCCAAATCCTACAATTATGCTGCTAATTATCGATAATCAAAGTACTTTCATAAAAAAATTTAAACGAAATTTCCTCGATGAACAAGATTTCGAATACCGTTTTTTCGACCACAATCAACACATTCAATTGGATGAAGATGAACAGGTACACGGTATTATTTTATCCGGCGGAAAAGGCAACCCATACGAACCGCTTAATTTAACGGCAAATTTTGTGGCGCTTAACAATTTCGATGTGCCTATAATGGGTTTATGCCTTGGTTTCGAAATAATTGCTGTGGCACATGGCGGACGAATAAAGAAACTTGAAAATTACCGTCATCTGAAAGACAAAATATTTTTGAACAGACTAAACGACCCAATTTTCGATGGTTTCAAAAAGAAGGAAATAACCCTTCAAGAAAAGCATTCGTTTTATGTATCGGATATGCCAAAGAATTTTGAATGCTTGGCTTATTCGAATACGTGTAAATACGAAATTATTAAGCACAACACGCTACCTATATACGGTTTCCAAGCACATCCCGAAAACTCCGATGCTGAAGGATTGCAAATAATGAAGAATTTTTTTAAAATTTGTGGATTGCTATAATTGTCGAGGAATTTTCATAGTTCATTTTTTTTTTGCAATTTTGAGTGAAATTTCACTTCTAACCCCAAATATATGAAAATTCTAGTACTCGGTGCAGGTTTAGTTGGCAGCGCTATTGCCGCCGATTTAAGCAAAAATTTCGAAGTTTGCTCTGCCGATTTAAACGCCGATACATTGGCGAAATTATCCCAAAAATTTAATATAAAAACGGCATGCGCCGATTTATCGGATTCCGTAACCCTAAAACAATTGGTTGCACAATACGATTTGGTAATTGGCGCTGTCCCCGGTTTTATGGGCTATAATACCCTAAAAACGGTAATTGAAGCCGGTAAAAACATCGTCGATATTTCGTTTTTCCCCGAAGATATGTTTGGCCTCGACGAATTGGCTAAAAAGCACGGAGTTATTGCCATAACTGACTGCGGAGTAGCTCCCGGCATGGGCAACATAATTTTGGGCTACCATAATGCGCACATGCAAATTACCGACTATAAATGCTATGTGGGCGGTTTGCCTCAAGTTCGCGAATGGCCTTTCGAATACAAAGCCGTTTTTT
>JAIFNC010000255.1 GCA_020047935.1 Bacteroidota bacterium | reverse complement strand
GAGCTTGGTCATTTGCAGCAGGCGGCAGTTCGGCTGTTGAACAATACTGCATGCTGAAAAAGTATTTGCAGAAATTCCCAAAACCCGATACGGTTTATATTTCAATTTCGCCTCGGTTTTTGCGCTCGACCTACGCATTTTGGCATTTGGCGGTACGCAACAATTTTTTTTCTGCAGAAGAATTTTCCGAAATAATTGCCAATGCCGATAAGTTCGAAACCGATACTATTCCGGAAATGTTTGCTTCGGCCAAATTTTATGCCTACAAATTTCGTTGGTTTCCTTATTACCAAACCGATGTACAGCAAAATTTTTTGCAAAATACCAAAGCCGAAAATACCGAATTGCGCAAGTATTCGTTCCGCAATAAAGGCGCACAGCCGCACCCGGGTTTAAACGAAAACGGTTGTTCCGATTTATTTGTTGAGGCAGCCTACACTAATTTTACGGTTCCGCCAATATTGGATTTTTACTTTAATGCTATATTCGAAACATGCAGTAAACAAGGTATTTATGTAATTTTTGAATCTATGCCTTTCAACGAAACTTCGTTTAAAAAATTAAGCCCAATTTTTGTTGAAGAATATACGCAATACATTAAAAACTATGCAACTAAATACCCGAATTTCAATATAAATTCATCGATTTACGCTTACCCCGACAGCTTGTTTGGCGACCCGTCGCATTTAAACTCAAAAGGCAAGCAGGTTTTTACCGATAGTTTGAAAATAAGGCATTTTTAACATGTTATAGTACGAATATAAAATGCGAAAAACGGAATCGTTAAAACCCTTGCCGATTTTGGTTATTAGGAAAATTTCCTCGGATAGTTTTTTGTTATTGAAAGCAACTGATTCCGAATAGCTGTTTTTTTTATACACTGCAATAAAACATTCGGTTTAGCCAACTATATTGCTTATCGCATAAAGAGGATAAATATCGAAATTATCGAAACTCGAAAAATTTTCTTGCGAAATACGAATTCCTTTGCTAAGTTTTTTCGATTGCAGAAAAAGCTGCATACTTTGCATAGCGCCCTTATTTCCCGATTTCACTTCAATAGGATATATTTGATTTCCCTTTGAAATTACATAATCGACCTCGGCTAAACTGTTTTTTTCCTCGCGTTGCCAATAGTAAAGCGCTGCACGCTCGTACGGTGCAGCATATTTCAACAATTCAAGCCCAACAAACATTTCTGTTAAACTGCCTTTGTTTATGGTATTATAATCGGCTGTAAGAATAATAGAACCAATATTGAAGTCTAAAATATTCAAATACAATCCGGTATCCAACAAAAACATTTTGCGCTTTTTATCGTTTATTTCAGCTCCCAACGGAATACCGTTTGCCGCAGTGTGCGTAGCCGGTATAACTAAACCTGCCTGTGTTAAGAGTTCTAAGGCTTCTTTTATTTGTTTGAAATTATCGTTTTCAGAAATATTTGAATAAACGAATTTATTGCCGGTTTGGTTTACCACTGCTTTAAAAACGGTTGAAATTCTGAGTGAAGGCACTAAACGTTTATACTTGGCAAAGTCATCGACGAACGAATTTTTTAAGTCCGACAAAAGCCGATAGCTACCGGCTAAGTTTTGGGTTTGTTTGTAGGCGGCAATTATTTCGGGCATTCCTCCCATAATTAAAAATCGCTTGAAGTGCAGCAAAAGTTTTTCGTGAACTGCAAGTTGCAAAGGGTTTTGTGGGTTTGCAGCGCATTTCAAGTTATACAAACTGTTTTCGTTCATGGCAAGCAAATATTCATCGAACGAAAATGGGTACATAAAAAGCGATTGAATACGCCCAACTCCATACGATGGTATTTCGGAAAGTGCAAATTCGAGCAAAGAACCGGCTGCTATTATATGCAATTTGGGCATTTGTTCGTAAAAAAATCGTAACGACTGAATTGCCGGCAAACAAGCTTGTATTTCGTCGAAAAACAGCAGCGTATCACCGTCAATTATTGGTTTCTGATAAATTGCTTCAATATTTTCAGCAATTACCGCCGCCGACAAGTTACCTGCAAAAATAGCATGAATGCTTTTATCCGATTCAAAATTTATTTCAATAAAGTTTTTGAACTTTGTACCCAAATTACGAATCGATTGTGTTTTACCTACTTGCCTTGCACCGCGCAATAGAATTGGTTTTATTGTTGCTGAATTTTTCCATTGCAGCAGTTCTTTATCAATTTTTCGTTCTAAATACATTGTATTGTTTTTGAAATAATAACAGCAAAGATAAAGCTTTTTTACAAAAATCCAAACCGAAAAATAGGCTTTTTTTACAAAAATCCAAACCTAAAACGTATAACTTCTTCCATTTTTCCAAATCGAAAAATATCACTATTTGCAATATTTGCTTTATTTGCAGCACTTTACGACTGCATGAAATGAAGTGTTAAACCGGTTAATACTACAAAACAGCATACAAGCGAAGTAAAATAAATTTAGTGACAAAATACAGTTTTGAAAAATCTTTACCGAAAATTTCATGCGTTAATAATTCCTTTTCAATAAGCAAATCCATAACCGGTATTGTATATATAATCTGTAATATGCAGATTATTTATGTAAATATAGTAAATATTTGAAAAGAGAAAAGAAAAAATCAAATGAATTTATTTCGAAACACAAAAGATTTTGGGTTTAAGCCGAGATGGTCTAAAATTGTATTAGCTAAGTAAATAACTCGAAAATTTGTATAACAACCCAAACTGACAAAGTGTACCAATTCGGGGAGGGTCAGGGCATCATCCATTCCATAAAAAATTCAGAATGCAATATGAATTTGGTTTTGATTTTAACTTTGATTCCATGTTGTTTTCTTATGTTTCTTTCAATTTCTTCAAAAAAAACTTTTATACCTGATATGGCATACCAAATCCGAGAATCTTCTCCTTCATAGTTTATCCAAACTAAACCTGATGCCTTTAACAAATCTCTTACTTTTTGGTCTTTGTAAAATGTCGAATACATTATCAACAATTTATACAATATTGAAACTTTTACCGGAATACGGTCTTCGTATTGCTCGACAGAACTGATGCTGTCGATAAAATAAGCCGTTGTTCCGAAGCCTTTTACGTAAGCTTTCAACGTTCGGTCGCTTTTGATATAAAGCATGTTATAGCATAGATCGTAAAATCCGGAAACATCAAAATTTTTGATTTCTCCTTTTTGATTTACGATGTTATTGAACTGCTCAATAACGGAATCTTCGGCAGATTTAACTCCTAATTTTGCCCTAACCTCCATCGGAGTGTTTTTATGATGAATGACGTATTCTTTGATGCTGTCGGGCAATATGAGAAGTGATAAAAACCATGCTTCATGTTTGTCGAAGTATTTTTTATTCATTCTAAAATTATTCAAAATATAATCATTATAGTTTTTAATTGAATCTATATAATAACCGGGGGCGTTTTTTTTAAAATATGAGATTGAGCTTTCGCGGTCTTGCATCTTAATCATTTGATCAATCCATCGATTTTTTAAATTTTCAGAGGTTTCTTTATCATTGTACCTCCAAAAAAGTGGCGGTATTTGCGCATATGAATACACAGTTGAAAATAAGAATAAACTGAGAGAAAGAATAATGTTTTTCATAATATTTTATTCGCTTTTGTTAATCTTTAATCAATTCAAGTTGTATAATGTACAATCCACCTTCACTATTGATTTCATTGTCAATACATTTCATCGAAGCTGACAATATCCTAAACTTACGAAACTCCTCGTGTATAACATCGTTTGTTAATAACTTATCTTTGTACCCTACTGTTTCAATTGCAAATTCTTCACCATACAAAGGATCGTCCGGAAGAAATTGAGGTGGATTGTCTTTCAACCGCTCATATAAATTATTAAAATCTTTCTCAATTTCTGATTTCAGAAATTTCAAAGCATCCAAATCGAAATAATAAGAATTAATAACTTTCCATGTATCTTTGATATTCTTAATCATTTCGAAGTAAGGATGTTCGCTATTAGTATAATCGCTATTTTGCCATAGCTTTTTATCGTACCTTGAAAAATATCTTTTTATATATCCTTCGTTCACATGCATTTCATAGTGATACAATTTTCTATCTACACTGGTGTTTTTTAAAAAAGCTATTTCTCGCATAATTATTTTATAAAGTTAATGTGAATTTCAATTGCAGCTTTAAATAGAATCACCGTTTTCTAATCGCTTTTTCTTCCAATTAGCATAAAACACTTCCATTTTTTCCACTAATTCGGGGTTTTCTTTTGCCCAGGTAAGAACAATATTTTCAAATTTTTTATCTTTTATTTCTCCGTTTCGAGCACTTTCTAAAAATCTCATTGCTTTTAAATAAAAGAACTTTAAGGTATAATCATCTCCTAAGGTGTTAAATTCAAATACATAATCGCCAACTTGTCCTTCAACCGGTTTGTAATGATATAGAAAGACTAAATGATTATGAAGGAAAACAGACGGAATTTTGTTTGGAAATGCGTTACAAACAAATTCAATGATTTCAGTTCCATTTTTTTTTAGACTAAAATGTTTACAATTTGTGCAAAGTGTAAAATCAGACATACTAATTTATTTTAATCAAATTTGGATTTTGAACCCGCTCAAAAAGTTGAAAAACCATCGCCGAACTTCTTGAAAGCTTCGGCTAACCGGTACATTAAAATAAGTTATATAATTACGTAGATGTATCATTTGGAATATTCCATGACTTACAACGTTGATACAATTCTAAAGCATGTCCGGGGTCAAATTCTTCAGGAATTTGTTTTAACTGTTCAAGCAAATCCCAATCAGTTGGTTTTAAACTCTCCTCATACCAATATTTAAAATGACCAAAATAAAATCTACTTTCTCTTTTTTTTCTAATATAGCCAATTGAATTATAGATAGTACAAAGATCTAAATTTTCTCCACAACATGGGCAAGTCCAAATTGATTCATTGGGGAAAATTTCATTGTCATATAAATAAGGTTCAATAAGTTTTAGCCCGCAAATTTTACAAATCATTTTACTATTATCTAACATATTAATACCGTATAGCTTTTTTACAACCGGTTAAAAATAGCATATTTAATTTTAACCCCAAAAAAACAGCGTACAAGCGAAGTAAATTAAATTTAGTGCTGTGTGAAGGCGTTTTGTAAGCTTCGGCGAACGGGGAAACAAATAATTTGCATACCACAACCGGAAGCTATTGTGGTTTTTGCCAAACATATCCATCATGAAAAAACTCCTTACTCCAATCTTTGCCATCAATTATCCAGTATCTTTGTTCTTCCGGTATTAAATCGAAAAAAGGTTCGTGCTTGGCTGACCAGCCGGGTAATACAGAACGAATAAAACTATCGGAAGGTCGCCAAAATGAAATAAATTCTTTTTTCGGATAGTTAAAATAAAAGCTCGGCAAGAATGCTTTTACTTTTTCCCATTCTTCAATGTCTATTAAATATCGCATGGTTAGTTTTAAATCTTCAGCAGTAACATGGTATTCTTTAAAATAACTGATTACTCTTTCTTCAGGAAATTCTTTCGTAATAATTCCATCTTTTTTAGAAAAATCTGATTGCCAAAAAGTCATTCCAAATGAATTTGTATCACAAAAATACCACCTAATTTCATTTTCAAACTGAATATAGGTTACAGAATTCCAATCCAAATCAATTTGTTCAATATTTTTAAATGATTTAGTATTTGACGAAACCGATTTTGATATCTGTTTAATTGGCTTAATAAGTTTCGGTATTATTCTTGATTTTATTTCAGGATTTTCTAAATCAAATGATTCAATTGGAAAATTAATCTCAATTATTTCATTAGACTCTACATTGATTACTACCAAAATTTCTGTTTCCGTATAGAATGCTTTAAAAAGTAAATAAAACCAATTAATAAATTTATCATCATTAATTTTATAACTAAATTCCTTTTCGATAGATAAAAAATCAACATATAACACATTAGTAGAAGACTCAATTCTTTTGATTCTATCAACTACAAAACTAAACTGTTTCGACTTTAATATACTATCAATTTTAAGCTTCTTTTTTATTATAAACGTTTTAAAATCTACTGATAAATCTATTTTTTTGATAGTAAAAGGATCTTCTAAATAAATATATTGTGGATTTCTTAATAAATATGCAATTGAAAGAATATTATTCCAAAATTCTATTTCAGAAACGCCTAAACATCCAATGGGGACTAAAAGACAATAAGTTGAATGATTATCTAATTCATAACACAAATATTTATTTCCTGAAAGTAGATTTCCATCAGTAAAAACATTAATTATTTTAGTTTTTTCCATTTTCCATTTTTTAAATAATTTATTAGTTTAATATGACGTGTCGCTTTTTACAACCGGTTAAAAATAGCAAATTTAATTCTAACCCAAAAAAAAAGCGTACAAGCGAAGTAGAATTTAGTGAGGTGCAAATTCATAACGTAAAAAAAAGCAAGAACATGGCATCCCGGTATATGCGCTATTTCGAATACCTATTTCTTAAAAATAAAATACACCGCCAAAACCAAAAAGCCGAACCCTATAATATGGTTTACCTTAATGGTTTCGTTTTTGAAGGCAAAAAAAGTAAATGCCATAAACACCGAAATCGATATAACTTCCTGAATAACTTTTAGTTCAACCAACGAAAAAGGGCCGCCGTTTTCTTTAAACCCAATGCGGTTGGCAGGTACCTGAAAAAAATATTCGAACAATGCCAAGCCCCAACTTAGTAGTACAATGGCTACTAAACCTAAATTGGCAAGTTTTGGTATTTCCTTAAATTTTAAATGTCCGTACCACGCAAGGGTCATAAAAGTGTTCGAAAGTAATAAAAGTGCAATGGTGTAAAATCCTTTCATATTGGTTATTATCAGTTGTTTTATATACTTATTCGCAATCGCTCGTTCTTTTGTTTTTTTTTGACTAACAACGGCATTTATGCCGTTGCAAATTGATACTTTACATTGGCTTTAGCCAAAACTAAATAACAGAATATCAGTGAAATATTGTTCAGTTTTGGCTCAAGCCAATTTCGACTCAACTTTGCCAACGTGCTAAAGCACGTTGTTAATCAGAAAAACGGTACGCTACATTTTTGTAATATACGCTTAGTTTACAAAATTGCGGATAATTATTTTGTTTTAGCTCAAAAAAAAACTCCATGCAAAGGTAGCAAGGAGTTTTTATTTTTTTTGAAATTCGAAATCAATTATTCGAACATATTTTTCATTTTGTCGAAAAAGCTTTTTTCTTGAGTTACCATAAAACTTTCAGCTTTTTGAAGTTTTTCCAATATTTTGCGCTCGTCTTTATTTACGTTTTTCGGAATGAAAACATTAATTTTTACCATCAAATCGCCGCGTCCGTAGCCGTTTACATCGGGCAGTCCTTTTCCGCGCAAGCGCAGCACTTTGCCCGGCCTAAAATTGCATCCGGAACGCTTAGGTAAAGGTTATAAATTAGGTCGTTTTCGTTGCGAACCAAATCGGGGTGCTCGGCTTCTTCAATTAGAATTATTAAATCGCCGTTTATTCCGCCTCTTCTGGCTGCACTTCCGCGTCCCGACACGTTTAGCTGCATGCCTTCCATAACGCCGGCCGGAATTTTAATGGTTACAATATCGTCGTCTTTAACAATACCTTCGCCGTAGCAATGTTGGCATTTTTTCGAAATGGTGGTGCCTTCGCCGTTGCAAGTTGGGCAAGTGCTGGCGGTTTGCATTTGTCCGAGCATGGTGTTGGCTATGCGCACAATTTGACCCGAACCGTTGCAAGTTGTACACGTAGTCGGCGACGAACCCGGTGCTGCACCGCTGCCGTTGCAAGGCTCGCAAGCCACTTGTTTTTGTACCTTAATTTTCTTTTCTACGCCTGTCGCGAACCGCCAAAGCCAAAACCGCCGCCAAAAATATCGCCAAAATGCGAGAAAATATCCTCCATGCTTCCGTAACCGCTACCACCCGAAGCACCGCCAACGCCGGCATGTCCGAAACGGTCGTATTTGGCACGTTTATCGTCGTCGCTTAATACATCGTAAGCTTCGGCAGCTTCTTTAAAAAGCTCTTCGGCTTCTTTGTTATCGGGGTTTTTATCGGGGTGATATTGTAATGCAAGTTTACGATAAGCTTTTTTAAGCTCGTCTTTCGTAGCGTTTTTTCCTACGTTAAGCACTTCGTAATAGTCTCTCTTTGCCATTTTTCGTGTTTATTTATTTAAATGCTTTTTTTAGTCGCCAATTACTACTTTGGCAAATCGTATAACTTTGTCGCCCAGCGTATAACCTTTTTCAA
>JAIFNC010000149.1 GCA_020047935.1 Bacteroidota bacterium | reverse complement strand
TGAACCGGAAAACTACCGCCGAATTATTCAGTACGAACTGTATTTGCGCTATTACCGCCGCGCTTTATGGTACGCAGGGCATCCGCACGCTTACCACACCATAGGCTCGTCGTTTGCGGTAAGCGCGCAAGCCTACTGCAAGCAAGGCGGCATGAACCGCAGGCAAGCCGGCGAGGATTTTTACTTTTTGCAGAAGATTATTCCGCTCGGAAACTTTGCCGAAATAAATACCGCTACGGTATATCCGTCGCCGCGCCCATCGGACCGAGTGCCTTTTGGTACCGGCGCCGAAATAGCCAAAATGCTGCAAACCGATACCGCCGAATACTTGGTTTACCCGGCCGAATTGTTTTTTATTCTGAAACAGTTTTTCGAATTAGTACCGATTTTTAATACCGAAAATTGGGAACGTATTTGGGAACAATTGGCGGCACTTCACCCAAGCATAAGCCAATTTTTGCAGCAAAACGAATTTACGGAAGCCGTTGAAGAAGCCAAGGCAAACTCTACCGGAATGGCATCGTTTACAAAACGATTTTTTAATTGGTTTAATGCCTTTAAAGCGCTAAAATACCTAAACTTTGCCCGCGACACCGGTTTTGGCGAGGCCGATATTGCCCAAGCCGCCGCCAATTTACTGAAAACCTGCAAGCCCGGCAACCCGACACCTGCAACCAATACCGAATTGCTGTTGGAATATCGAAAATTGGATAGAGTGAAATAAATTGGGCGGAGCGGGGAGTTATTACTAACGCAAACAGCTTTACCCGACGGTTTTGGCGTCACGATACCGCTTGCACAAAAGCTGATGTTATTGGCTTGAATAATTTTGTTTTTTCGTCCAATTAATTTCAAAACCGGTACTTGTAATTTCGTTAATAAACGGGTCGCCGGTTTTAAAATAATCCGAATTAAAATGATGAACCTCAATTAATGGATATTTTATATTTACTTTTGAAGTCAATTTATTGTTTATAATGAAATTTTTAGTAAAATCATTTGAAATCAATGCAATATCAATATCAGAATTATCACGTTGTTCGTTTTTTGCAACCAAACCAAACAGAATTGCTTTTTCAATGTTTATGCCGTACCGTAAGCAATCCAATACAAAATCGGTAGCTTGTTTTATTGCAATTTCTCGTGTAAGCATTTTATCATCTCCTCTGTTTTGTTAATATATTCTTCGCAAACCTCTTTAGTTCTGTTCTTGTTTTGTTATTTTTTTCTTTTTTACAAATATACAAAAGTTTAAATAAATGGATAATTCTTATTCGATTCGAATTTTGGGTAACTGTTTTTTTAATCCTTTAAACAGCGAATAGAAAGACCTGCCTTATGATAGAATTTCGCATCAAGAATTGGACTGCCCTTCTAATTACGTTGTACACTATACTCCGAAATACTCACCATGATTACGCATTATTTAAAGGTAAGTCCACTTTACCAAAGTTCACCGTTGTTTGGCAACTGAGCTTGCCGTAGTTCCCCATTGTTTAACAGTTTATCCCGAAAGCCTTCGGGAAACCGCCGTATATGTTCCCGAAAGGGAGGAGCGCAGCTCGCGTATGTACGGTGGTGTGTGAGGCACTCCGTTAGGTTATTTAGACTGTGGGCAGTTTACCCGATTATCGTTTTTTCATTCGTTTTCAAGCTATTATCAGATTATCAGTCCAAACTATTTAGTAACCATTTGTGAATTAACTCTTTCTAATACTCAAATTAATTCTTCTACTATTTTAATTTCTTCGAAAGACAATTCATATAATTCGTATACCATTTTATTAATTATTTTGTCTGTATTTGATACTTCAAATTGAATTTCGTTTATATCCTTTTTATAACTTTCAAAATACTCTTCCCACTCATCTTGCTGCTTTAGATTGAGTTCAGTTTTTTGTTTTTTTATTTCTGTTACGAAAGTTTTAAAATCGAATTTGTAAAAATCGTACAATCTTGTATTTAAATTAATACTTGTAAAATTAGACTTAATCCTTTTGATAAATTTCTCAATTTTTAATTGTAATGCTCTATTTAATGAAAGCATTTTGTCTGCTTTTTCAATGAATTGTTTTTGATTTTCTAAGTTTAAATTTTTGATTGGTAGTATATCTAAATTTTCCTTTGTTACCGTAATTGTAAAATTTGCGTCTAATGAAAAGTGTTTGCGATACAAATAATTAATCAGTTTTGAGTTTAGTAAAACAAGAATATATTTTAACGAAAATTCATTGTTTATTAAAACGAGGTTATTAATTGAATTAAAAGTATAAAATTGTTCATTATCAAAAGTACACACTAATTTTGAAGCAACTCTTTGTATTAAGATTTTTTCTGAAAGAAATGTTTCTTCTTTTCGTGGGCGATGCAGAGCCTCTTTATCATAATTTATATAATTGCCACTCCAAATATAACCATAACGATAAATTTCAGGTGCTTCAAGTAATTTTTTATATTTATCAGTAAGTTTATTTGGTGAAATAAAATCTTTTTTTCCAGCCTTTGTTGCAACTCCATTTCTGGTATCAACTATCGAACCAAGTGAAATAGAATTTATTTTAAGTTTATCAAATAACAAATCATCTTTAAACGATGTATTAAATACAAAGCGGTTTTGAGGTGTGTTATCGAAGCTGTCTTGTTTTACTGTAAAACAAATATCAGAATTTTTACTTCTTTTAGTAAATACAATTTCATGGTTCTTATCGTAAGTATGCTGAATTATCATTGTAATTGCTTCTGCTGTAACATTATCAAATACACCAATTCCATATATTTCAATTTTTTGAATATTGAATTTTTTGTATACAAATTTTCTTATATTTGCATAAGTACTTGTTCTAATAAATGTTTCAGGTGTAATGAACCCTAAATAGCCCTCTTTTTTAAGTAAATTCGCTAATGACAATTCCAAAAATACACCGTACAAATTTATCTTGCCTTTATTTGCCACATATTTAGTCCAGATAAATTCTTTGAATGTATTGAAATATTCATTACCACGTGTAAAAACATAAGGCGGATTACCAATTACAACATCGAAACCTCCATTTTTCATTATGTCAGGAAATTCTGTATTCCAGTTAAATGCCTTATCGCCTGCAATTTCACGATTATCAATTAATGAATTTCCACATTTGAAATTTTGGCTTAAATCGGATAATTTTCTTTCTTTTTTTGCAGTATGTAACCACAAAGAAAGTTTAGCAATTTCAACGCTTTCATCATTAATATCTACCCCGTAAATATTCTTTTCTAAAACAGTTTTATCAGTATCAAAAAATTTTATACTTTCACCTGTAAGTTGATATATTAATTCATCGGTTTCTTTATGCTCTTGAATTAAAAAATCTAATGCTTGAATTAAAAAAGCACCACTGCCACATGCAGGGTCAAGAATTTTTAATTCAAACAGCCAATTTTTATATGTTTTGATAATCTCAAAAAGTTCTTTACCCTTTTTTGTAATTTTACCATTTTTATTATGACTTTCATCAATTAGTATCTCATGAATTAATAATTCTTGTTTCTTTTGTTTACAAAGTTCACCAATGGTATTCGTAACAATATATTTTGTGATATAATCAGGGGTATAGAAAATTCCGTCTTTTTTGCGTTTTGATTGTTTTAAATCAATAGTCTGCCCCAGATTAGAAGCAATAATTTCATCCATTTCATTTAATGAATGTTCAAAAATATGTCCTAAGATATTAACATCTATTTCCGTATTAAAATCATATTTAGAAATGCTTAAAACTCCTTCTTTTATAATATTATCTTCAATAATTAAATCTTTGCTGTCTAAAACTTCATCCGGAAAAAATAAACCACCATTATAAGCGGGAACAATTCCCCAATCTTTGTAAGTAAATCCAATATTTAAATGATGGAAAAATAACCGGTATCGAGAATATAATGAAACCTTATCACCTTCATTAATATATATTTTCCATTTTTCCACTGTCCTTGATAAAGCATTTGGTGGTATCAATCCTTTATCTTCTGCAAATGCAATAAATAAAATGCGGTCTAAAAGTTTTTGTGTTTTTCTTAACAGTAAAACTCTATCAAATTGTGTATTCCTTTTTATAATATTTTCAAAAATTTTCTCCTTAAATTGCCTATAATCTTTATAAAACTTATCTGAAATACTTTCTTCATGAAATTTGGTTTCTTCCTTTAATCTTAATGGAATATTATTAAAAATACTATCTTTGCTCAAAAAAAGATACAAACGTCTGAAATCTTCTTCTTCTAAATAAAACAAATCAAACTCTTCAAAGTCAGTTAAATTATCAATATACAGTCTTATAAAATGGAAAGTTGAAGTAATTACAAATCTACAATTTGGTTGGTTATTCTTATAATTAAATGCTTGTTTTTCTATTTGTTTTAAATCGAATAATTTTGTCGATTTCAACTCAATAACACCAATTGCTTTTCCTTCACATAATATTGCGCCGTCAGCCTTTTTACTATCAGTTTGGTTTTTAAATTCAGTCGTTAAATTATAATCTTTATTAGGGTTAATTGTATAGCCTAAAACATCAACAAATAACTCACGAAGAAAACCTTCTTGATAATTTTCTTCTTTTAGTAGCATTATATTAAATAAACGCAATTTATCGCTAAAATAACTTTGAAAGATTTTGTAAGCAATATTAACTTTTTCTAAGTCAAGCGTTTTAAGATACTTATTTACAACTGATTTCTGAAATATCGACATAATATTTAATTCATTGTTTTATGTATCAAAGATAATAGTTTTTCTCATATTTATCATCGGTTTTTCTTTGTTTTGCAATAAACGATAACGGAAAGCAACAGCCGCAGTGCCAGCCCTTTGCATATAAAAAGCACCTTTCGTATCTACACGCACAAATGTTTTAGATACGGAAAATGTTTCAAATTTAGGGGCTGGCATAGTCGGTCTGTTGCATGTTAGCGGTTTTATCATTTGTCTATCAATATTTTATCATTTACTTTCATTAACTAAATTTACAATATAATTTGCAATTACAAAATCAATTTAATGCTACCCGAAAATATCTTTAACCCTTATTGAGTTTGAACCGTTGTCAGAAGTTCGTAATTTTTGGGTTACTTTTTTTATTTATTCTTTATGTTCTTT